>NZ_JAATOU010000005.1:0-242323 GCF_011806445.1 Pseudoalteromonas sp. HF66 | reverse complement strand
CCCAGATAGCTCAGTCGGTAGAGCAGAGGATTGAAAATCCTCGTGTCGGTGGTTCGATTCCGCCTCTGGGCACCATTGATTCAAAGCCTCGCAATTGCGAGGTTTTTTTGTTTTTGGCCCCTCCAAATCACGATTTTACATCCCGTAGGCGTGAAATTTATTTCGCGTGAAAGCCTTAAGAGCCATCAGCTATCAGCCGTCAGCTATCAGATGAAAAAGTTAGCGAGTTAGAAAGAGTAAAGGTACGAGTTTCGAGGCCCGAGATACGAGTTGAAGGAGGCGTTTTAACGCCGAAAAAAGAGTTATTAGATATCAGTGGTTAGAAGTCAGATTGAAAAGTGCCTACACTCAGTTTCAGATAAATGCTCACCCGTATATGTAAATTTATTACACGCTAATAAACTCTTGTAAAAGAGAGAAGCTAGATCAAAGTTCTGATAGCTGATAGCTGATAGCTGATAGCTGATAGCTGATAGCTGATAGCTGATAGCTGATAGCTGATAGTTTGCAACTTACCTCCTTTTTCCTACCGTTCATCGTAGCCACATGCCAGGCAGTGTAATGTTATGTAAAGTCAGTTGAGCAAAACTTAACGTGGTGCTTGAATTACACTCATAAATAGATGTTTTCAGGTTTTTAGAATGAATTGGCAATATAAGCCGAGTTTTTTGGCTTTAAGTGTAATTTTGCTAAGTGCATGTGCAAGCCAGCCGGCTCACAATGAACGAGTTGCTGAACTTGAGTCGGTGCCGAGTGCATGGCAGCAGCTTCCCGCAGACGACAAGGTGCTTGCAGTTCAAGATAACTGGTTGCAGCAATTACACGATCCTCAAGTTTTTAATTTAGTTGAGCAAGCATTGGCGCATAACCAAGCAATTTTACAAGCTGGTTTTGATGTGGCAATTAAAGAGCAGCAGCTTATTGCTGCAGGGGCTGATTTATGGCCAAGCCTAGATTTATCAACACGTGCTAGCCGCAGTAAAGATAATCGCCCTGTCAGTTACAGTAATGCCAGCTCAGCATCGCTAGAATTAAGCTACGAAGTTGATTTATGGGGAAAATTATCGGCCTCAGAAAGACAGGCAAACCTTGAGTATCTAGCAGAAAAAGCCATATTTGCGCAAAGCAAACAACAATTAGTGGCTGATGTAGTAGCTGGTTGGTTTGATGTTATTACTAATCACAAATTGCTTGAGTTGTTTAAGCAACGAGAACAAAACGCCGAGAAAAATTTAGATATTATTGAATCAGGATACCGCCAAGGTTTAAATGAAGCGCTTGATGTATATCTTGCGCGTAATGAGTTAAATACTGAGCGCTCGAATATTGCCGCGCAGCAAGCCAAGCTAACTCAATCGATTCGTGATTTAGAGCGTTTAACAGGTCAATACCCTGCAGGCGCATTAACTGTCAGTGCAGATTTGCCATTACTTGAGAACACTATTCCGTTGGGCTTGCCTTCAGAGCTCATCACCCGCAAACCAGCGCTAATGGCGAGCTGGTATCAGCTTTTAAGCACAGACGCAGGGCTTGCTTATGCGCATAAACAGCGTTTTCCGAGTTTAAATCTTTCAGCATCAATCAGTGACAGCACCAATAGAGTAAGTGATTTATTTTCGCCTTCTAGCTTAGCTTGGTCGCTGATTGGTAGCATTTCAATGCCGCTCTTTGAAGGGGGGCGTTTACAAGCTAATGAAGAACAAGCAAGGCTTACCGTTAAACGTCAAGAGCAAGCTTACCTTGCCACACTCTATGATGCATTTAATGATGTTGAAACTGCAATTAGCCAAGAACAAGCTTTAAAAGTTCGTTATGAAAAAACCTTAGAAGCCCAAGAAAATGCGGTTGCCGCTGAGCGCTTATCCTTTGAGCAATATCAAAGTGGCTTAGTAACATACACCACCGTTCTAGATGCGCAAGATCGTTCTTTCAACGCGCAGAGTTCGGTCATCGAACTTAAAAATCAGCTTATTAAAAATCGAATTAACTTACACATTGCCCTTGGTGGTGACTTTAGTGCAGCAAACAGCGAAGTAGAAGAGCAATAATCATGAATAGTAAGACACGTAAAATATTAATCCCACTTGTAGTTATAGCTGTGACGGTACTGCTCGTCATGTTTATTAAAGGCAACCCACCACAAGCAAACCGCTTTTCTTCACCACCGAAAGCGAAAGTAAATGTTGCTGTTAAAACGCTGACGCCAGAATCCTATCAAGTGATGATAGATAGTTTTGGAACGGTTAAGCCGCGTACGCAAAGTTTGTTAGTTGCTCAGGCCTCCGGACAAATTATAGAAATTAGTGAACAATTTCGTGAAGGTGGTTTTTTTGAAAAAGGCGATGTGTTGTTGCAGCTAGACGATAGAGATCACCGTGCCGAAGTGAAATCAGCCCAAGCTGCTTTATTAACCGCAGAGCAAGGCTTACTTGAAGAACAAGCTCGCGGTCGCCAAGCTGAAACTGACTGGCAGCGCTTAGGTAAGGGCGAAGAAGCTAGTAGCTTAGTGTTGCGTAAACCACAATTAGCTGCAGCTGAAGCGAGTGTATTATCGGCTCAAGCCACCCTTGAAAAAGCTAAACTCGACTTAGAGCGTACAAAAATTACAGCACCTTACGCAGGTCGTGTTTTAAGTCGCAGTGTAGACTTAGGCCAAGTTGTGAGTAACAACATGGAACTAGCGAGCATTTATGCGATTGACCGTGTTGAGATCCGCTTACCAATCAAAAATAAAGACTTGCCGTTTATTAACTTACCTGAGCAGTTTCGTGACGGCGCTAAAAATAGTGCGGGTTCATTAGTTAAATTCAGCTCAGACCTTGTTGGTAAACAGCATTGGCAAGGTCAAGTTGTCCGCACCGAAGGTGCCATTGACGAAAACGCTCAGCAGCTTTATGTGGTTGCACAAATTAATGACCCTTATAAAGCAACATCTATAAATCAATATCCAATCAAAATTGGTCAATATATCAAAGCGCAGATCACTGGTAAGACGATTGATAATGCCATTGTGATCCCAAATAGTGCGATTTACCAAGGCACTTATGTTTATGTTGAAGAGCAAGGTGTTTTACGTCGTAAAAATATTTCACTTGCTTGGCAAAATGCTAATCAAGCTGTTGTAGCTGATGGCCTGTCTGCAGGTGATAATTTAGTTATTACACCGCTTGGACAAGTTAGCTCAGGTACGCAAGTGACTGTGATGGGAAGCGAAGAGTATCAAGCTACGAGGGGGAAAGCTAAGCGTCTTAATAATCAAGAGCAACCTAAAGAGCAAGGAGCGCAATAATGATTGCTTGGTTTACAAAGAATCATGTTGCAGCAAACTTATTGCTGATCAGCATTTTATTAGCCGGTTTATTTAGCGTTTCGACACAAATCCCGCTTGAGGTATTTCCATCGTTTGAGTCAGATCGCATTAGTGTCAGTGTATCACTTCGTGGCTCGACGCCTGAGGATGTAGAAAAAGGGGTCTCGATTCGCATTGAGGAAGCTGTTCAAGATCTTGAAGGGGTAAAGCGGATCACGAGTCGTTCATCAGAAGGCTCTTCATCAGTAAGTATAGAGGTCGAGACAGGTTATGACCCAAGGGAGCTATTGGCTGATATTAAAAGTCGAGTAGATGCGATTAACACCTTTCCGGTTGATGCGGAAAAGCCGATAGTTTCGCTTGCCGAATGGAAGCGCGAAGTTATCGCAGTATCTGTTTCAAGTATTTATGGTGAAAAAGAAACACTTGAATACGCTGAAACTGTACGTGATGAGCTTTTGCGTTTGCCAAGTGTAACTCAAGTTGAGTTAAGCGGAGTTCGTAATTACGAAATAGCCATAGAGGTGAGTCAAGATACTTTGCGGCAATATGATTTGAGTTTAGCGGATATTTCTTCAGCTATTAAGAACTCAAGCACAGACGTTTCTGCTGGTAATTTAAAAACAGAGGGCGGTGATGTACTTATTCGCTCTAAAGGGCAAGCATACCGTAAAGATGAATTTGCTAATATAGTGGTTAAGAACCAAGCCGATGGCACTATTATCCGTTTAGGTGATATTGCCCGTATTAGTGATGATTTTGAAGAAACACCCGTTCGTACTCGTTTTAATGGTAAACAGGCAGCTTTTATTGATGTATACCGTATTGGCCCACAAAGTGCGATTGAAGTAGCTGATGCTGTAAAAAACTTTATCACAGAACATCAAAGTCAACTTCCAGAAGGGTTTGAGTTAAGTTATTGGGACGATGACTCCGAAGTTGTAAAAAGCCGTATAGCAACTCTCACAAGTAACGCAATTCAGGGCGGAATTTTAGTGCTAGCGCTATTAACTCTATTCCTACGTCCAGCTATTGCTTTTTGGGTATTTATTGGCATACCTGTATCGTTTATGGGCGCATTTTTGATAATGCCTATCTTTGGTATAACACTCAATGTAATCAGCTTATTTGGTTTTATTTTAGTGTTAGGTATTGTTGTAGATGATGCCATTGTTACAGGTGAAAACGTTTATACCCACTTAAAAACGGCAGAAAGTGGTGAACAAGCGGCTATTCGTGGTACTCAGGAAGTAGCAACTCCTGTGACCTTTGGTGTGTTGACAACCGTTGCAGCCTTTTTACCTTTAGCTTTTATTGAAGGTGCGCGAGGCGCTATCTTTGCACAAATCCCTGTCGTGGTTATTCCGGTTTTACTATTCTCATTAATCGAGTCAAAGTTTGTTTTACCTGCACACTTAAAGTATTTAAAGCTGCGCCACGAGAAGGGTGAACCGACCAAACTTGAACGCCTTCAGCAGCGCTTTGCCGACGGTTTTGAACACGCAATAATGAAATATTACCAACCATTATTGAATTTAGCCTTAAAGAATAAAGTAGCCACTGTGAGCTTATTTGTCGGTATTTTTATAATTATTATGACTTTAATAACAAGTGGTTGGACGAAGTTTACTTTTTTCCCTCGAATTCCAAGTGAAACCGTGCGTGCATCTGTTACTTTTCCTGCAGGTACACCGTTTGAAGTAACGAATAAATATGTAATCAAAATGTCAGACAAGGCAAAAGAGTTACAAGATAAATATCGTGATGAAGACGGTCAAAGTGTAATTTTAAATATTTTGGCAACTACGGGGGGGCGTGGTGGCTCGTCAAATACGGGCAGTGTTAGATTTGAGATTATGCCAGCTGAAAAACGAGAATCAGATATTGGCTCTCGTGAACTTGCTAGTGAATGGCGAGACTTAATTGGCATTATACCGGGTGCAGAAAGTGTAACGTTCCGTGCTGAGTTTGGCAGAACATCGAGCCCAATTGATGTACAGCTAAATGGTAGCTCAATTGAAATGCTTGAAGCAGTAGCCGAAAGAGTGAAAGAACGATTATCGACTTATCCAACCGTCTTCGAAATTGCTGATAGCATGTCAGACGGTAAAGAGGAGTTGCAAATAGAGCTGACAGAGCAAGGTTTAGCATTAGGTTTAAACCGTGTTGATGTATCGCAGCAAGTACGTAATTCGTTCTTCGGTGCGCAAGTTCAGCGCATACAACGTGGGCGCGATGATGTGCGGGTTATGGTGCGTTTACCTATTGAAGAGCGTCGTTCTGTTGCTGATTTGAAAGACATTCTAATTAAAACTCCTGCTGGTGGGACTGTGCCGCTCTCGCATGTGGCAACTCTAGTACCGGGCCAAAGCCCATCATCTATTTATCGTATTGACCGCTATCGCACACTGAATGTGACTGCGGATGTCGAAAAATCAAATACCAATATGACGGTGCTGCAAGCAGATCTAAAAACTTACTTAGACGAGCTAATGCAGCAATATCCTGGAGTTGATTATTCACTAGAAGGTGAAGCCAAAGAACAGCGTGAATCATTTGGTTCACTGGCTTGGGGCCTAGTGTTTGTATTTTTTATTATTTATGCGTTATTAGCGATTCCGTTTAAATCATATATGCAGCCATTGATTGTAATGAGCGTTATACCGTTTGGCATGATAGGTGCCGTAATGGGTCACTGGATAATGGGAATGGATCTGACCATTATGAGTTTACTTGGCATGTTGGCCTTGATAGGCGTGGTTGTGAATGACTCACTGGTACTGGTTGATTTTATCAATAAGAAACGTGAAGAAGGCGGTGATTTACTTGAAACCGTTAAGCTTGCCGGTGCAGCTCGTTTTCGCCCAGTTATGCTAACCAGTTTAACCACTTTTATTGGTTTAATGCCGCTGTTATTTGAAAAAGCTACGCAAGCACAATTTCTTATACCAATGGCGGTAAGTCTTGGTTTTGGGATTATCTTTGCAACGCTTATCACCTTGCTATTAGTGCCGGTTAATTATCTATTGATGGAGCGTTTTCAAGGGTGGTTTAAGTAGAGCTCGAAGTTAACAGTTAGCGCTTGGTTGATATTAGGCGCTAGGAGCTAGGTTCTAGGACGCGGGGTAAACCCGCTGCTACAGGTAACGAGTGGCGGCGGATTTATCCCGCGTTTTTTGTTTTAAAAGAATAAAGTTAGCGAGGGGAAAGAGTAAAGTTAGCAAGTTAGCGAGGGGAAAGGGTAAAGTTAGATTGTGCCCGCACATTGCTATGGCTAATCCCGATACCGTAGGCGTGAAATTTATTTCGCGCGAATAAGAGTAATAAGTTCTTGTATAAAAGAAAAACTACATGGAAGATTTTCGATAGCTGATAGCTGATAGCTGATAGCTGATAGCTGATAGCTGATAGCTTGATGGTGTTCCCCAAGTATGCGGTGCCCGGTGTCAGTCCTGAAACCTTGAGGTTTCAGGGCGGGGATCTGCGGTCTACCGTAGGCTTCTCGGTACATGCCGAGCTTGCACAATAGTAAACGAACAGAAACCCTAACATAAAATTTATCGGCTCAGGGACTTAACCAAGCTCCTGCACCCTAGGGAACACCTTCAGTATATAAGACAAGTTTCAATCCTTAAACCATAGAAGTAAAAAAAGCGGATCGTTCGCGTAGTTTTTCCCCACCTTTAACTGCTTATTTACTTTTCAGATTGCTTTTTGACCTCAATCATACAATTAATTGGAGTTGCGATTTATCGAGTGGTAGCATGGCGTTACTTAGCCGAACAAAGAAAAAGTTATGAGCACGTTACCTGATTACCAACAAGCCCAATTGTTATTAGAAAAAAATGAAATTTTCGTCGCACCAGCCGAAGCCCATGGTGTGATCAGTGGTTTATTAGCCTGTGGCATCAATATTGAAGCCGAAGAATACTTAGGTTTACTAAGTGATGTATTCAACGATGGCTTAGCCTTCAATAAAGATTTAAAAGCATTTTTTGCTGACGTTTATTCTCAGGTTGTGGCCAGCTTTAGTGATGAAGAATTTCAGTTTGATCTATTCTTACCAAGCGATGATGAAACACTGATCGATTTAGCTAATGGATTAGTATCTTGGGTATCGGGTTTTATGCTTGGTTTTGGGTTAAAACAAAAAGATTACGGCAAGTTATCAGCTGATGTGAAAGAAGTAATTAGCGATTTTAGTGAAATTACCCGCTTAGACACCATGTTTGAAGAGACCGAAGAAGATAGCCAAGCACTGCACGAGGTGATTGAATATGTGCGTGTTTCTGCGTTGTTATGTTTTGCTGAGCTAGGTAAAGAGCCTACAGACAAAAATCCTAAGAAGACCCTTCACTAATCAAACTACAGAGGTTTAGCATGTCGTCTATTGTAATCGATAAAGCTGAATTTAAAGCCCGTCGTGAGCGTCTGCTTGCGATGATGGATAAAAACAGTGTGGCTATTATTCCTGCTGCAGGAGAAGTAACACGTAGTCGTGATACTGAGTATGCATTTCGCCAAGACAGTGATTTCTTCTACCTAACAGGGTTTAACGAACCGGATGCAGTTTTAGTATTGTGTCCGTCGAGCGATACGCCAAGTACTCTTATTTGCCGTAACAAAGACAAACTGGCTGAAATTTGGCATGGTCGCAGAATAGGCTTCGAAAAGGCTAAATCTGAGTACTTATTCGACGCAACTAGCCCACTTACTGAACTAGATGAACAATTATTAGATTTGGTGAACGGCCAGCAGATTTTATTTTATGCACAAGGCACTTACCCAAACTTCGATGCAAAGATCTGGGATTTATTAAGCACACTTCGCGGCGCACCTAAAAAAGGCTACAAAGCCCCGCACACCATTAAAGATATTCGTGGTTTAGTGCACGAAATGCGTTTATTTAAATCTGACGCAGAATTAAACATTATGCGCAAAGCCTGCGAAATTAGTGCGCAAGGTCATATTCGCGCTATGCAGTTTGCCAAACCAGGCGCAACTGAATACCAATTAGAAGCTGAACTGCATCATCATTATGCAATGAATGGTGCTCGTCATCCTGCTTATGGCACGATTGTGGGCAGTGGTGACAACGCCAATATTTTGCACTACACACAAAATGACGCTGAACTAAAAGATGGTGATTTAGTGTTAATTGATTCTGGCTGTGAACTTGAAGGTTATGCGGCAGATATTACACGCACTTTCCCAATCAATGGCAAATTTAGCGAACCTCAAGCAGCGCTTTACAATATTGTATTAGCAGCCCAAGAAGCGGCATTTAGCCAAGTAAAACCGGGTGGTAGTTTGTCTAAAGCCAATGAATTGGCCTCGACGGTACTTACGCAAGGGCTCATTGAGTTAGGCATTCTAACGGGCGAGCTTGATGAACTAATGGCTAACCAAGCGTGCAAAGCCTTTTACATGCATGGACTTGGCCACTGGTTAGGGTTAGACGTTCACGATGTTGGCGAATATAAGCTTGATGAAAAAGAGCGTGTATTTGAACCAGGCATGGTGCTAACCATCGAACCTGGCTTATATATTAGCGAAGATGCAAAAGCACCAGAGCAATATAAAGGCATTGGTATTCGTATTGAAGATAACTTACTTGTCACGCAAGATGGCCATGAAAACCTGACTATTTCGGTTCCAAAAACCATTAGTGACATTGAAGCAGTGATGCAAGCAAACAAAGGCTAGGAGCAAGCGTGGCAAAGCAGTTTGATGTTGTCATTATCGGCGGTGGAATGGCGGGTGCAAGTTGTGCACTGGGCCTAAAACAGAGCAATAAGCAGTTATCAATCGCTGTAATTGAGGCAAATGAAGTAAGCGCAGACTATCACCCAAGCTTTGATGATAGAAGCATTGCGCTGGCTCAGCAGTCGGTGCAGTACTTAAAATCAATCAATGCCTTTGATTGCCAAGCGCCATTTGCGGCAGCGATTGAAAAAGTAACCGTATCTGATCGTGGTCATTTTGGTAAAACACATATTGATTGCCAAGAATACGGCCATGATGCCCTTGGCTATGTGGTCGAAGTGAATCCATTTGGGCGTAGTCTTCATCAGCAACTCATGCGAACTGATGTCCGTTTATTTTGCCCTGATACAGTCGCCAAACTTGAATACCTGAGCAACTGTGCCAACATCACGCTGAGCTCAGGTGAGCAGTTAAGTGCAAAGCTTGTGGTGATTGCTGATGGTGCTCATTCACAAAGCCGTAAGTTGGCCAATATTGAGTTTAATACCCGCGCTTATCAGCAAGCGGCAATTATTGCCAACATCGAAGTGGCTGGTGGTCATCATCATCATGCTTTTGAGCGTTTTACGGAATACGGCCCAATGGCACTGTTGCCAATGAGTAATAACAGATACTCACTAGTATGGTGCATGGAGCCTGAGCAAGTTGAGCACTATATGACACTTGAAGACGATGCTTTTTTAGCTGCTTTACAAAAAGCATTTGGTTACTGCGGCGGTTCATTTAGCAAAGTAGGCATGCGTGCAAGCTACCCTCTGGTTTACGGTAAAGCAGAGTCACTTAGCAGCCATCGCACGGTATTAATAGGGAATGCAGGCCACGCTATTCACCCAATTGCAGGGCAGGGCTTTAACTTAGGCCTGCGAGATGTACAACTATTGTGTGATATGGCTAATAGAAGCGACCTTGGTGATTACGCTTTTACCCGTTATTACAGTCAAACGCGTAGCAAGGACATTACTACCGTGATGACACTCACAGACAGCCTAGTGCGTTTGTTCTCAAACTCATCACGATTGCTCGCACTTGGTCGCAGCATTGGCCTTTTCTCAATGGATTTATTCTCCTCGTTAAAAACCCCGCTGGCAAAACAGCTTATGGGTCAGGTTAAGCAAGGTAAACGGATATGAAACAAGCACAAGTTTGTATTGTCGGTGGTGGTTGTGTTGGTCTTACGCTAGCACTTGGTTTAGCAAAAGCAGATATCAGTGTTGTAGTTGTTGATGCAAGTAAAAATCAAACCTTACCGGGTGATGATTATGCACTTCGAGTAAGCGCATTGAGTCTTGCCAGTCAGGGCTTATTTGAGTCTTTGAATGCTTGGCAAGAGATTATTAAACAGCGTGCCACACCTTATACGTCGATGGATGTACGTGACCAAGACAGCTTTGGTAAAATTCATTTTGATCATAACGATCTCGACTTACCACAGCTAGGTCATATCGTTGAAAATGATATTATTCGCTACGCTTTAATTAGCGAACTTGAAAAGCAAAGTAATGCCACTTTATTGTTCGAAACCCGTTATCAGCAAATTCATCAAACTGATTCTGATGTATTTATTACGCTTGAAAGCGGCGAGCCTGTGATTGCTAAATTATTAGTGGCGGCTGATGGTGCCAACTCGGCTATTCGCAAGCAGTTCAACATGCCAATTACCTTTAAAGATTACGACCATCACGCCATTGTTGCCACGGTTAAAACCGCTGATGAGCATAACAACACGGCACGCCAAGTATTTTTGCCAACAGGGCCGCTGGCGTTCTTACCGTTACCAGACAAACACACGCATTCAATTGTATGGTCAACAAGTCCAGAGCACTGCGAGACACTCTTAGCGCTTGATGATAGCAACTTTAATAAAGCAGTAATGGCAGCCCTTGATGGTCAATGTGGTTTATGTGAAGTGCAAAGTGAGCGCATGGCATTTCCACTTAAAATGCGTTACGCCCAGCAGTGGGTGTCTGGCAAAGTGGTATTAATGGGCGATGCAGCGCATACCATTCATCCATTAGCTGGTTTAGGTATGAATCTTGGCCTAAAAGACGCCGCTTATTTAATTGAGCTTTTAAGTAATGAGCAAGGTGAGTTTGCAAGCGCGCGCACACTGCGTGATTATGAACGTACTCGCAAGCTTGATGCACAAAAACACATTGCCATGATGCAAGGCTTAAAAGAGTTATTTGCAGGGGCTAACCCACTGAAAAAACTTGTACGTGGAGTTGGTTTAAGCCTTGTTGATAACCTTGGTCCAATAAAACATTTGTTCGCAAAAGAAGCGATTGGTAAATAATTGTTATTTCTAAATTTAAGCCGCAGCTAAGCAATTAGCTGCGGCTTTTTTGCACTTATATGAACGCAAAATGATAGCGCTGTCATTTTTGTTAGTGTATGATTAAATTTTTGTGATTGGTATGGAAATTAAACAGCTTTATCTAGCTATAATCTCCAACCAAATAAAAATAATTAAACTTAGAGAACAATTATGGAAGCAACGGTTGAGTGTGACAACAACACAAAACAAAGCATCTGGCTGCCAATGGTATTGGCCGGCTCAATGTTTTTTATCTTAGGGTGTATAACGTGGCTTAATGGTGCAATCACACCATTTTTGCAGCAAATGCTTGAGCTTTCGCCGTTACAAGCTTCGTTTATCATCTCTTCTTTCTATATAGCGGTAACAGTTGCCGGCATCCCATCGGCCATGCTGATCAAGCGCGTTGGCTATAAGAACGGTATGGCGATTGGCTGTGCGATTATGGCTTTATCGGCGCTGATGTATATTCCAGCTGCGAAACTGCAGATGATCGAGATTTTCTTGTTCGCGCAGCTAATGATTGGTGTTGGGCAAACCGTGCTTCAAACCGCAGTTAACCCATATGTGGTTAAAATGGGCTCTGAGAAATCAGCCGCCGTGCGTGTTTGTATTATGGGCTTATTAAACAAATTTGCAGGCGTGATCGTGCCGGTGATTTTTGCTGCAGTGGTAGTAAGCGGTGTTGTAGATGGCGCAGGTAAACTATCGCAAGAACAAAAAGATATTATGGCTAATAGCCTGATCATGCCCTATGTATTGATTGCAGCTTTAATCATGTTATTTGCCGCATTTGCTAAATTTGCTCCATTACCTGATTTAGTTTTTGATGAAGACAAAACATCAAACGGTAAAGGTGAAATTAAAGAAACGCTTGCACACCCACACTTGGTTTTAGGTGTTGTTGGTATTGCACTATACGTTGCTGTTGAAGTTATTGCGGCAGACACAATTGGCTCTTACGCATTACAAATTGGCGTTGCCGACTACTCAGTCATGACATCTTATACTATGGCGTGTATGTTGATTGGTTACGCAATTGGTATTTTGACTATTCCGCGCTTTATGAGCCAACAAACAGCGTTATTAATGTCGGGTATTGCTGGTATTATTACCGTGTTGCTAGTGGTACTTGGCAGCAATGATTCATTCATTATTTCAAACTTATTATTAGTGCCATTTGGTGGCCCTGAGTTACCGGACCCTCTTTTGTGCATTGCGTTATTAGGCTTTGCTAATGCAATGGTTTGGCCTGCTATTTGGCCACTGGCTTTAGCAGGTTTAGGTCGCTTAACAGGCACTGCATCAGGCTTACTTATTATGGGTATTGCCGGTGGTGCACTCGGCCCATTGTTAATTGGTTTAGGCAATGTTGCTGGCCTTGGCGCACAAGGTGCATATATTGTCATGATCCCAAGTTATGTATTCATTTTATTCTATGCCTTAAAAGGCCATAAGATGAGAAGCTGGTAGTAAATTAGCAAACTAATTTTAAAGTTATGCAAAGCCGCGGTACGCCCATCACCGCGGCTTTTTTGATCGTAAACTAAAGCCATCAGCTTTCAGCCGTCAGCTATCAGATGAAAAAGTTAGCGAGTTAGAAAGAGTAAAGGGGAGAGGTACGATCTTCGAGGGCCGAGATGCGAGTTGTAGGAGGCGTTATAACGCTGAAAAATTGAAGGGGTAGGTACTCTCAACCTAAAACCAACGCTATGCTGTTAGCACCTAGCACCTAGCACCTAGCACCTAGCACCTAGCACCAATCCTACGCGATATAAAATGGCAGCTACAATTTTGCTAACTCACACCCGCAAAAAAGCCGTGGGATTTTCATCACACGGCTTTTTAAATTTCGCTAAAACGTTTTATTAAAACGAGTAGCTGTAACCCAGTTGTAGGCTACGTGGTTTGCCAGGTTGAATACCACCGTTTGCACGGTTTGCAACGTAGGTTTTGTCAAACAGGTTGTCTATTGTTAAGTACACTTTTTGTTTGTCGTCGATTAGGTATTTAGCAGCTAAATCCCACACAACGCGGCTGTCGATTGCATTGCGACCTGAGTCTGTTAAGTCTGCGTGTGCATCAGACACGTAACGCATTTGTGTATCGAATACAAAGTTTGAGAACTCAGCACCTACAGAAAGCGCTAATTGGTTTTCAGGTACGTATGGCATTGCATCGCCTTTTTCTACGCTACCCCAAAGATCTGATTCAAATGCATTATCGAACTCAGAATCAGTGTAAGTGTATGTTAAGCGAACTGGGAATGAAGCTGCGTTTGTAGCAAACACTTTACCTGCGCTTAGCTCAAAACCAGACACCGATACTTCACCGTAGTTGTATTGATCGCCAATGTTGTCATCGCTACAACCAACAGACGCAGTACAGTTACCGTGCATGTTTGTGTAGTCAGAGTTAAAGTAAATTACTTCACCTTGAATGCCAGCGTAATCGTAACGACCACCTAGCTCAATGTTGACACTCTCTTCTTCTTCTTGGTTTGCATTACCAGGGGCTGCTGGTGCGTAACCTTTTTGAATACCAGCAAGCAGCGTTAGGTTGTCGCTTACTGTGTATGTTGCACCTAGAGATGGCACTAAGATCTCAGTGTCGTTGCTGATGTCTTTTGTTAAACCATTTTCACGGTTTGGATCAGACTTAGCCCATTCAACACGTTTGATTGTGATGTCTTCGTAGCGAAGACCAGCGCTAATTACTAATGCATCAAGTGACCACTCATCTTGAATGAAAAGGGTAGTCGCTTCGGCGCTATCTAAACGGTTACTGTTTGAACCTGGTACGCCTTTTTCTGTTAGCGTCATTGATAAGTCTTGGTTAAGCGTGTATTTGTCTTCCCACTGGAAGCGATCCATTTCATCTTCATGGTAACGTGCTCCAACAGTAAAGTAGTGGTTACCTGCTGGAATATGGAATTCAGTTTGTAAGCCTTTTGCTTGGTAATCTCGGTTATTTGCTTTTACGCCAACACCCTCAATACCTTCGCTAGTTGGGTTTGCTTCAAATTCACTATATTGCTCAAGGTAACTTGTGCTTACTTTACTTGCTTTATACCAGTTACGGTGGAAGTCGTTTAAGTAAGCTGTAGCAAGTAGCTCGTAACCTTTACCAAAACGGTATGCATAGTTAATTTGGTATGCATTGTGTTGTGTGTTCATTTCGTCGTTTTGCGATGCAGCATAACGACGATAAGGGGTTGCTTGGTAATCAGCGTCAGTTAAACCCATGTAAGTTTCGTCAGAACGCTCGTCTGAGTACTTTAATTTCATTTCTAGGCTGTGTGCTTCGTTGTCACCAAAGTCAAAACCAAACTTTAATAAGAAATCGTTCTTTTCAAAGCCTGTGTTGTCGCTGCCAACTGGTAAGTCTTTAAAGCCATCTGCGCCGTAAGTAAATACTTCTACAAGGCCAGCAGCGTTGTTTTTCTTTTTACCGAAGTAAGCATGGCCTTTGTAGAAACCATCGCTACCAAGTTCAGCGTTAAGTAAACCTTTAGAGCCTTCTGTTGGTAAGCTACGCGAAACTAAGTTTAAAACACCACCGGTTGTACGCGGACCATACTTAACAGAAGCAGCACCTTTTAGTACTTCGATAGACTCCATACGACCCATAGTAGGGAAGTAGTAAGCAGAAGGAGCAGAGTAAGGTGCAGGTGCGACAAGTACACCATCTTCCATTACAGAGATTTTGTCGTTACGGCCTGTGCCTGTGCCACGCATACCGATATTAGGACGAAGACCATAGCCGTCTTCTTCTTGTACATATACACCAGGTACAGCACTTAAAACACGAGAGATATCAGTGTATTCAAACTTTTCTAGTTCTTGCTCGTCTATGAATGTAGCAGAACCTGGAATATCGTTAATTGCTGATGCAGAGCCAATTACAGTGATCTGCTCAAAGTTTTTCTCTTCTTTAGTTACATCTTTTGCAAAAGCATTCGCGCTTAAAGATAAAGCGACCGCAGTCGAAAGCGTAGAAACAATAAACTTAGGTGTCATTGTGTGTCCTGTGTATTTAGATTTTTTTAACGGGCGCAATTAAAACATGTAATATAATGCGAATCAATCCTATTTGTAATAAAAGTACTGTTATCTGTAAGTTGTTGTATTCACTTGTTTAAATAAATTACAGTAGTATTGTAATACCATTCCGGTTCGGTGATGTGTTAAGTAAAACTTAACAAGTTGGCGAGTTAGAAAGGGGAATGAGCAAAGAAGCTTTAAGCTAGATTGTGCCTGCACATAGTTAAATTGAAATGCTCGCCTGTAGGCGTGAAATTTATTTCGCGCGATATTTCTTAAACAACGGGTAATTCGTAGGTCGGGCTTTAGCCCGTCAATGTTAGTGATTATGTGTCGCCATAAATGACGATCTACAATATTATTTTGCACAAAGAGAAGACAATGAGAAGTGAATGTGTAACCCTATAAAAATTATTAGTTACTATCCTCTAAAGCGCAGCGTCTCTTGTCCTCTTTGTGATTTTTACTTTCTCTATGTAGCGCGAAGCGCCTCGGTGTACTCTGTGGTTCAATATTTTTTTGCACAAATAGAAAAGAATGGGAAGAGAATGAGTAACCCAATAAAAATTATTAGTCACTATCCTCTAAAGCGCAGCGTCTCTTTTTCTCTATGTGATCATTACTTTCTCTATGTAGCGCGAAGCGCCTCGGTGTACTCTGTGGTTCAATATTTTTTTTGTACAAAGAGAAGACAATGAGAAGTGAATGAGTAACCCAATAAAAATTATTAGTTACTATCCTCTAAAGCGCAGCGTCTCTTTTTCTCTTTGTGAATATTCATTTTATTATGCGATATGAAATCGCTACTACAATTTTGCTAACTTGCTAACTTGCTAACTTGCTAACTTGCTAACTTGCTAACTTGCTAACTTGCTAACTTGCTAACTTGCTAACTCACTCACACCTATGTCAAACGCAGGGCGATGAACTCAGCAAGTTTATCGACGGCGGTTCCTGGATCTTCAGTGCGTTTAATTAAACTAATACCTATTTGCCCAAGTTCAGGTAGGTCTTTGGTTTGTAATTGGTAATTCAGCTCATTAGGTACGGTGCTTTTTGCGAGCACAGTAATGCCTAAGCCCTCTTTTAACGCGGCAGTCAGGCCGGTTAAGTCAGCATTACTGTAGGCAATACGGTATTTAATACCGGCACTTTGTAGTGCTTCTATTGCTCGGCGGCGATAAATACATCCCTCAGGAGCGGTGACTAGCGTTACCACATCGTTTTGTGCAAGGTTTAAATCGCCTACCCATACTAATTGGTCTTGCATAAAAATAGGGAACTTGGCTGACTCTAGCTCTTCGTTTAATGCCAGTACTAAATCGAATTGATCTTGGCGCGAGACCGACAACAAATGTTTACTCAAGCGAGAGCGAACTTCTAGTGATACATCCGGGTAGAGGGCAACGAAGTCACCAATGATTGAAGGTAGAATACGTGCGGCAAATTCACTGGGGATCCCCAAGCGCACTTTACCTGTGACATTTTCGCTGGTGAACTGCTGCAAAATAGCATCGTTTTGTTGCAACATTTGTTTAGCTAATGGCATAAGCAATTCGCCATATTGATTAAGTACTTGGCGCTGACCTTGTTTTTTAAATAGCTTATGGCCAAGCATGTCTTCTAGGCGCTTAATTTGTAAGCTCACAGCAGGTTGCGATAGCCCCAATAATTCACCTGCTTTGGCAAACCCGCCAACTTCAACAACGGTTACTAAAGTACGTAAGCTATCGGTAGAAATGTTCTTCATTAAAAAATTCTATTTATAGGGCTATATATATAAGCATTATTTATCAATTGATAAATAATTACAATTTGTTGTTGCCAGCACGGCGCAATATACTTCAAGTATTAACGATTGATAGGTGTCACATATGACTTTTACGCCAATAATGTTTGCTCGCCACAGCCAAGCTGAGACTCCAGCAGATAATGTGCTACGAGCTAATAGCGATATTGCCATTATGGATTTTAGTGGCACTGAAGCAATCCCATTTTTAACGGCTATTTTAGGTCTTGATATTAATAAGCTGACTGCTAGCGGTTTAGGCTTACGTAGTTCATTAGACGATGACCTAACAAGCAGCTACGCTTATGCCCTGTACTACTTTAACGAAACTGCATTTCGTTTTGTGCTAGGTAAAGATGCTAGCGTGCAATTACAGTCGCTTATTAATGAGCAACAACTACGTTACGACATTGATTATGTAATGCGTGACGATTTAAGCGCGCTAACCCTAAGTGGTGAGCAGGCGTTTGATGCCTTGGTAGACAGCTTTAAGCTAACACCGGGGCTGCGTTTATCAGACATGCGCAGTTGTTATGGTGCACAAAGCGGTGAGGTATTTATTACCGCGATAGATAACCAAGCAACACAGCAATTTCAGCTGGTGGCGCGCCAAGCAGAGCTTGATAAATGGCAAACGCACTTACAGCAGCTCGGTTTTGATTTAGCCTTAGCCAACGTTGCTTAAAACATAAAATATTTAAAACAGCTACGCACTTGGGTGTTTAGCTGTTTTTTAGTTACAAAATCGCAATTTGGGTGTGACAACTGTGCAACTAATGTATAATCGCCGCCCATGTTATTCCCCCTCATTAAATTGAGGCCACGCCCCACACTAGTGGGTTAATTTAAAAGTGAAGGAATATTATGACTTCTAAAACAGTTTTACATGCTAAGCACCTAGAAGCTGGCGCAAAAATGGTTGATTTCCACGGCTGGGAAATGCCAATCAACTACGGCTCACAAATCGAAGAGCATAATGCGGTTCGCACAGATGCAGGTATGTTTGACGTATCTCACATGACAATTGTCGATATTCAAGGCGAGCAAGCACAAGCGTTCTTACGTAAGCTAGTTGCAAACGACGTTGCTAAGTTAACAGTACCGGGTAAAGCACTTTACACAGGTATGCTTAACGAAGAAGGCGGCGTAATCGACGACCTTATCATCTACTTCTTCTCAGAAACGAACTACCGTTTAGTTGTTAACTCAGCAACTCGTGAAAAAGATTTAGCGCATTTAGCTAAAGTTTCAGCTGATTTCGCCGTAACGGTAACTGAGCGTCCTGAGTTTGCAATGATTGCTGTTCAAGGCCCAAATGCACGTGCCAAAACAGCAACAGTACTTACTGCAGAGCAACAAGCTGCTGTTGAAGGTATGAAGCCTTTCTTTGGTGTGCAAGCAGGTGATTTATTTATTGCGACAACAGGCTATACTGGCGAAGATGGTTATGAAATCGTAGTACCTAACGATCAAGCTGCTGATTTATGGCAACAACTTCTAGACGCAGGCGTAGCGCCAGCAGGTCTAGGTGCTCGTGATACATTACGTCTTGAAGCAGGTATGAACCTTTACGGTCTAGATATGGACGAAAGCGTTTCTCCACTTGCTGCAAACATGGCGTGGACAATCGCATGGGAGCCAGAAGATCGTAAGTTTATTGGTCGTGAAGTATTAGAACAGCAACGCGCTGACAAGAGCACAGACAAACTAGTTGGTTTAGTGCTTGAAGAAAAAGGCGTATTGCGTAGCGGTTTAAAAGTCATCGTTGAAGGTGGTGAAGGGGTGATTACCTCTGGTACATTCTCACCAACCCTTGGTCACAGTGTTGCGCTAGCACGCGTTCCGCGTTCAACTGGCGAAACAGCCCAAGTAGAGATGCGTAAAAAACTGGTTAACGTTAAGGTTGTTAAACCTTGCTTTGTACGTAACGGCAAATCAGTTATCTAAACTATAAAAAATTTGGTGTTATCACCCAATATAAACCAAAGGAACAAAAAGATGAGCAATATCCCAAGCGAATTAAAATATGCTACTTCACACGAGTGGGTTCGCGACGAAGGTGACGGTACGTTTACTGTAGGTATCACTGAGCACGCACAAGAACTTCTTGGCGACATGGTATTCGTTGAATTACCAGAAGTTGGTGATGAAGTTGACGCGGGTGAAGACTGCGCAGTAGCTGAGTCTGTAAAAGCAGCATCAGACATCTACGCACCAATCGGCGGTGAAATCGTTGCAATCAACGAAGAGCTTGAAGATTCGCCTGAAACAGTAAATAACGACCCGTACACTGACGGTTGGTTATTCCGTATCAAAGCATCTGACACATCAGAGCTTGATAACCTGTTAGACGCTGAAGGCTACGCTAACACAATCGACGAAGACTAATTAATTAGTCACGCCGACTAAAAGCCCCGTCTAGATCCCCAGCTAATTAAATGCGTAGCTTGGGTTTCACTGGGGCTTTTATGATTTTATAGCTTACTTTTCCATACGCTGTAAGTTACTGAATCAACCTGTTTTTAAGTTATTGCCAGTTACCCATTGGCAGTAACCACTTTTTTTTGGATCATAGGAATCTGGACAAATGTCAAACGCCAAATCTCTTGAACAATTAGAGCAAAAGCAAGATTTTATTCGCCGTCACATTGGGCCAAGCCCAGCGCAAGTAAGCGACATGCTGAGCGCTCTTGGAGTATCGAGTGTTGAAGAGCTGATCGGTCAAACGGTACCTGCAAGCATTCGCTTAGAGCAAGGTTTATCAATTGGCGAAAGCCGCACTGAAGTTGAAACACTAAGCTACTTAAAATCAGTAGCAAGCAAAAATAAAGTGTTCAAATCATACATCGGTCAAGGCTACCACCCAACTCACGTGCCACACGTAATTTTACGTAACGTACTTGAGAACCCAGGCTGGTACACTGCGTATACACCATACCAACCAGAGATTGCACAAGGTCGTTTAGAATCATTATTAAACTTCCAGACTATGACCCTAGACCTAACTGGTCTTGATTTAGCAAGCGCGTCATTACTTGACGAGTCAACGGCTGCTGCAGAAGCAATGGGTCTTGCAAAGCGTGTTGCTAAAGCTAAAAAAGCTAACATCTTCTTCATTGCTGATGACGTACATACACAAACAATCGACGTTGTTGCTACACGTGCAGACCAGTTTGGTTTTGAAGTGGTTGTTGGTCCTGCAAGCGAAGCGGCTAATCATGAGATTTTTGGTGCATTATTCCAATACCCATCAACAACCGGTGAAATCACTGACGTAACTGACCTAATCGCACAAGTACAAGACAAAAAAGCGATTGCCTGTGTTGCTGCAGACATCATGAGTTTATTAATGCTTAAAGCACCAGGTAAACTAGGTGCAGACGTAGTACTTGGTTCAGCACAGCGTTTTGGTGTACCTATGGGTTACGGTGGTCCACACGCTGCATTCTTCGCAACACGCGACAAGTACAAGCGTTCACTACCAGGTCGTATTATCGGTGTTTCTAAAGACCGTTTAGGTAACGACGCACTACGTATGGCAATGCAAACACGTGAACAACACATTCGTCGTGAAAAAGCCAACTCGAACATCTGTACAGCGCAAGTATTACTAGCGAACATGGCAGCGTTCTACGCGGTTTATCACGGCCCACAAGGCCTGAAAACGATTGCTGAGCGTATTCACCGTTTTGCAGACATCTTAGCTGCAGGCTTAAAAGCGAAAGGCGTAAACCTTAAGCACGACACATGGTTCGATACACTGACTGTTGTTGCAGATAACAAAGACGAAATCGTTGCACGAGCAGTAGCAAACGGCGTTAACTTTGCGTCTAACCGTGCAGGTGAATACTCAATTTCTGTATCAGAAACAACAACTCGTGCAGACGTAGCAGAGCTATTCGACATCATCTTAGGTGAAGGTCACGGCCTAAGCGTCGACGCACTGGCGAACGAAATCGAAGTAAACGGCAGCAACTCTATTCCTGCAAGCCTAGTACGCGATGACGAAATTTTAACGCACCCTAACTTCAACTCGTACCACAGCGAGACTGAAATGTTGCGTTACATCAAGCGCCTAGAGAACAAAGACTTAGCGCTTAACCACTCAATGATCTCATTAGGTTCATGTACCATGAAACTTAATGCGACAGCTGAGATGATCCCTATCACTTGGCCTGAGTTTGCAAACTTACACCCATTCTGCCCACTTGATCAGGCAGCGGGTTACCAAATCATGATGACTGAGCTACATGATTGGTTAGTAAACATCACAGGTTACGATGCAGTTTCACTACAACCTAACTCAGGTGCACAAGGTGAATATGCAGGCTTAATCGCAATTCGTAAATACCACGAGTCACGCGGTGAAGGTCACCGTAACGTATGTTTGATCCCAAGTTCAGCGCACGGTACAAACCCAGCGTCTGCACAAATGGCAAGCATGAAAATCGTGGTTGTTGACTGTGATAAAAACGGTAACGTTGATATGGCAGACCTTAAAGCGAAAGCCGAAGAGGTATCTGAAAACTTATCTTGTATCATGATTACTTACCCATCTACACACGGTGTTTACGAAGAAACAATTCGTGAAATCTGTGACATCGTGCACCAGCACGGCGGTCAAGTGTACATGGACGGCGCAAACATGAACGCGCAAGTTGGTGTTACAAGCCCAGGTTCAATCGGTTCTGACGTATCGCACCTTAACCTACACAAAACATTCTGTATTCCACACGGTGGTGGTGGTCCAGGTGTTGGCCCTATCGGTGTTAAATCTCACCTAGCGCCATTTATGCCTAACCACAGCGTAATTAATGTTGCTGGCACAAACATCGGTAACGGCGCGGTTTCTGCTGCCCCTTACGGCTCAGCAGCTATTCTACCAATCTCGTGGGCATACATTGCTATGATGGGCTCTGAAGGCTTAAAACAAGCAACAGAAATGGCTATCGTGAACGCTAACTACTTATCTGAGAAGCTAAGCGAGCACTACCCAATTTTATACCGTGGCCGTAACAACCGCGTTGCGCACGAGTGTATTGTTGACCTACGCCCACTTAAAGAGCAAACAGGCATCACTGAAATGGACGTAGCTAAACGTCTACAAGACTACGGCTTCCATTCACCAACTATGTCATTCCCAGTAGCGGGCACACTAATGATTGAGCCAACTGAGTCTGAGTCTAAAGTTGAGATCGACCGTTTCATCGAAGCAATGGTGTCAATCAAGTCAGAGATCGACCGTATCGCATCTGGCGAATGGTCAATTGAAAACAACCCGCTAGTGTTTGCACCGCACACACAAGCAGACGTACTAGGCAATGAGTGGGACCGTGCATACGACCGTTTCTACGCAGCATTCCCTGTACCAAGCGTAGCAAAAGACAAATTCTGGCCTACAGTAACCCGTATCGATGACGTATACGGCGACCGTAACCTAGTTTGTTCATGCCCAGCGGTTGAGACTTACCGTGACTAAGGTTTAATTTGATCAGAGTTATTATAGTTTGGGAATGATAATTATAGATTGGGAAAGTTATTAAAGATTGGGAATTCTTTTCCCAAACTATAACTCTTGAAAAGGTGAGCAAATTAGCTCACCTTTTTTATGTAAAAAAATAATAGAACATGTAAGATTATTTACATAATAATCAAGTAAAAGTGTAAGCAGTGAATATTCTATACTCGTGGTTGGGTAAAACTGATATCAGCAACATGAAAAAGGATGTTAGTGGTCCTATTTCTGTTATAGCTCTCAAAATGGCACAGCCGTTTGATAAAATTGTAATCATTGCCAATTCTTGGGATGAGAGTTGGGCCGATTATGAAAACTGGCTCAAGAAGAAATTAGCAATAGCACATCGTCCATATGAAGACGTGTCTATTAATAGAGTAAGAATTTCTAGCCCAATTGACTATAAATCAATTTCTGATGTATCACAAAAGTGGATAAATAAACTTTCAGCAGAAAGTGAAAGTTTATTTATAAATTTATCATCTGGTACTCCTGCTATGTCGGCTGTAAGCGTTATCCTAGGGAAAGGAAAAAACAACACTAACTTTTGTCAATCAAAAGAAGGTGGTGAAATTTTTATAGACGACATTCCTTTTAACTTTGTTGCTGAATATGACGCTTCCGTTGCAAGGTCAATTTCATCAAGAGCATCTACTTTACCTGTCCAAAGCAAAGCATTTAAAGATATCACTTCGATATCTAGCCAAATGAAATCGGTTATTGAAAAGGCTGAAAAATTAGCTGAATTGGACTTGCCTGTATTGGTTCTTGGTGAGACAGGCACTGGTAAAGAAGTTATATCCAATGCGATTCATAAAGCTAGCAATCGAGCTTCTCAACCAATAAAAACGATTAACTGTGGCGCTCTACCTGAAAATTTAGTCGATTCTATACTTTTTGGGCATGTTAAAGGTGCGTTTACTGGCGCTGTAAAAGACCACTCAGGTTTATTTGAACAGGCAGATGGTGGCACTTTATTTTTAGATGAAGTCGGTGAGCTGACACCAGATGCTCAAGTAAAGTTGTTAAGGGCACTGCAACAAGGTGAAGTAACACGTGTCGGTGATGACAAATCAATAAACGTTGATGTTAGAGTTATAGCAGCAACTCATCGCGATCTATCTGAAATGGTTGCGAATGGAAAGTTTAGGGAAGATTTATTTTATCGCTTAGCAGTAGGAGTCATAGAAATCCCTGCTTTAAGAGATAGAATGGAAGACATAGAGCCACTAACTGAATCCCTTGTAAACGAAATTAATTCAACAGCGAGTAAATATAAGAATTACAAAAATAAACGCATTTCAGCTAAAGCGATGCAGTTTATTCGAGCACAACCATGGCGAGGAAATGTAAGAGAGCTTTGGAGTACACTGAATCGAGCACTTCTTTTATCAAATAACGTTGAAATTACAGAGCAGGATATTATTGGTTCTTTAATACAAAGAGCAAAGAAAGATAACAATTTAGATGTACATCTAGCGCTAGGCGATGTTGTTGATCTTAACAAAATCAAAGAGGACATCGAGAGAGCGTATGTAACTGCTGCATTAAAGGCTACAGGAAATGCCAAGGTTAAAACTGCAAAAATGTTAGGACTTGGTGTTCATCAAAACTTAGATACATTATTGAACAAGTTAAAGATAGAACTCCCAAAAAAGAAGCAAAATAAGAATTAATAAAGTCTTTCTAAATCCTATCAAATCATACTAAATCGGTTTAAACCATGTTTACAGTTAACAGGTTACGTGCGATATTAGGATTAGCGAAAATCTAATTTAAATATGGCTTAAATAATGACCGAAAGATGGCTTTCAGTTGAGGAAATAGCAACTCACTTGGGTGTTAGCAAAGACACAGTTTACGCTTGGCGTGAAAAAAAAGGATTGCCAGCACACCGAATTGGACGATTTTGGAAATTCAAAGCAAATGAAGTAGACGAGTGGGTAAGAAGTGGAAGTGCCTCAGAGTCTTCTGAAGGAGATAGTAGATGAGCGATAAGCTATCTCTAACACTACGTCCTGCAATGATCCACGAAAATCTAATTATTGCTGAAGAGTACAATAAATTTAAAGATTGGACTCAAGTTCGTGATGAAGTGATTAGCAACAACCTTCTTCAGTCACGAACCGACAGCACCTTAAAAACAATTTATGGTGAAGTTTCAAAGAGGTTAAAGAACCTTACTGACGAAGAATTGGCGTTGATGATTGAGTCTGATGCTGACGTTAAGCATTTAGTGTGGCTCGCCATTTGCCGACAATACCCATTTACTTATCAGTTCGCGGTTGAAGTATTGTCTGAATACTATGACAGAAGCCGTTATCAGCTTTATTCCGAAGACTATGATGCTTTTCTTAATGCGAAGGCAGAATGGCACAGTAACCTTGATAATATAACGCAAAAATCTCGTTATAAATCACAACAAATCATGTTCAAAATGCTGGTTGAGTGTGGATTGATCACAAAAGAAAAAGAAATATTAAATCAGCAGCTATCTCCAAAGTTGAGAGAGTTGATCTCACAAAACAATATCGATGATTTAAGGCTATTTCCGGGAGAGTACGTTTAATATGGCAGGGAAGTTTAATAGTGTGCTAACCAAATTGAATTTTAACGAAGCATACACTCACTTAACTGATGTTCTCTCTAGTCAGGCATTCACAAATATGGAAGGTCTGAATGGTGATATTCCTTTTCACATTTGTCCTTTTGAACCGTCATTACAAAGCCAAGTTAATTTGCTAGTGAAGCAAGTTAGAAACTACCTAACTGATGCTCAGGTAAAGACACTGGAAGTCAATTTATACGACATTGTTGTAGAAATATTAAAAGAAGAAGGCGATTGGGAATGGTTACTTGAAAATGAGTCGACCATGTCCAAACAAGAATTAAAAGAAGAGATACAGGGGATCGTTGATACCAAAACGGTATTAATTCCTGCAATTGTTAAAAAAATGTCCGAAGTTGATTTTGACATATTAATTATTACGGGTGTTGGTGAAGTCTACCCATATATCAGATCAAGCAATCTGTTAGAGAACTTACAAATAAAAGCCAAAGATAAACCAACTCTCATGTTTTACCCCGGTCAATACAAACACTCAGTAGAAAAAGGCACGTCGCTAATATTATTTGGCACATTAGAAGACGACAAATACTACAGAGCATTTAACATTTTAGATCGCGCTATATAAGGATTAAGCTGCATTATGAAATTATCTGAATTATTCGCTAAGAAAGTCGATAGGCCAATTGAAGGTGTTATCAAAGCCGATGACGATGTTGCGTTATATCTAGAGCTAGATGAGTACGTTATTACGGATGAAGTTGCAAAACGACTCGACATATTTCTGGACGCTTATCTTAATTACAATGGCGCTAATGGTGTTTGGGTTTCAGGCTTTTTCGGTTCAGGTAAATCTCACCTTTTAAAAATGCTAGCGTTATTATTGGAAAACAATCCAATTGAAGGCATTACTCCGCTAGAAATCTTTTTAGAAAAGCGCCCCTTGAATGAAGGGGGAATTTTTGCGAGTGACCTTAAACGTGCCGTTGCTATCCCTTCAGAAAGTATCCTTTTTAACATTGACCAGAAAGCGGATGTTATTAGTAAAACCGAGTTGGACGCGTTAATTGCTGTATTCGTGAAGGTTTTTGACGAACATTGCGGCTTCTATGGAAAACAAGCCTACATCGCCCAATTCGAAAGAGAACTAAAAGATGATGGCTTATTAGAAGACTTTAAAGCGATCTTTAAATCTACTAGTGGTATGGAGTGGGAAAAAGGCCGAGCTAGAGCTAAACGAATGGCTGATGCGGTAGATAAAGCATATAACCAAGTGTCAGGCCAGTCAGTAACGGGAATTTTAGATAAATACCGCGATGATTACAGACTCTCAATTGAAGACTTTGCTGAGCAGGTTCAAAGTTATATAGAAAAACAAGAAGAAGGCTTCAGGTTAAACTTTTTTGTGGATGAAGTAGGTCAATATATTGCTGGCAATACCAAGTTAATGACCAATCTACAAACGGTAGCAGAAAGCTTAGCGACTAAATGTAAAGGTCAAGCGTGGGTCATTGTTACTGCACAAGAAGACATGTCAAAAGTCATCGGTGAAGTTGAACAGAATAGTGAGAACGATTTCACAAAGATCCAAGCTAGATTCAAAAACCGCATGAAGCTTACTAGCCAAGATGTCGCCGAAGTTATTCAGCGCAGATTACTTGAAAAGAAAGATGAATTTATTCCAGCGCTTTCTGATCTTTACCATGAGCAGGAAAATAATTTCAAAACGTTATTCGATTTTGCTGATGGTTCCCAATCATATAGAAACTTTCGTGATAGGGAGCACTTTTTACAAAGCTATCCTTTTATCCCATACCAATTTGGCTTATTTCAATCTGCGATTCAAAATCTATCTACGCACAGTGCTTTCGAGGGTAAACATAGCTCAGTCGGTGAGCGTTCTATGCTTGGTGTATTCCAAGAGGTAGCGATTGCGATAAAAGATCATAGCCTTGGGGAATTAGCTACATTTGACCTGATGTTTGAGGGGATCAGAACAGCTTTAAAAACGGCGAACCAGCAATCAATATTAAGAGCTGAAAACAATTTAGACAGTGATTTTGCCGTCAGATTATTAAAAGCACTGTTTTTGGTTAAGTACGTTAAAGAGTTTAAACCAACCATTAGAAACTTATGTGTCTTAATGCATGATAGCTTCTCACGTGATATACCTTCGTTAAAACTTAAAGTAGAAGAAGCTCTAAACCTACTTGAAAAAGAAACTTACATTCAACGTAACGGTGATTTGTTTGAGTATTTAACAGACGAAGAACAAGACATCGAAAAAGAAATAAAGAATACGGAAATCGATTCAGATGTTGTTGCCGCTGAGTTAGAAAAACTAATTTACGATGGTGTGTTAAAAACACGAAAAATTCGCTGGGAAGAGAATAAACAAGATTACCCTTTCAGTCGCAAACTAGATGACAAGCTATCTGGTCGTGAAAGTGAGTTGGCTATCAACGTGATCACGTCTTTCCACGATCATAGAGATGCATTTGAGAAGCATAAGTCAGATACCTTATTCAATGATGAGTTAAGAATTGTACTTCCAGAAAGCGCAAGACTTGTTAGTGATCTGGTTTTGTATAAACAGACTGAAAAATACGTAGCCCATGAAACTAAAGCGACACAGCAAGATACAACTAAACGCATTTTAACTGAAAAAGGCATTCAAAATGTTGAGCGTTATAACCAACTTAAAGCATTAACATCAAAATTAGTTGGTTCAGCAAAGTATTATGTTGCGGGTAAAGAAGTTGAATTGTCTGGAGAAGACGGCCAGAACAAAATGTTGAAAGCATTTGGAGAGTTAATAAAACACACATACCCAAATTTAAAAATGCTGCGAGACATACAATTTAATGAAAACGATATCGCTGACATTATTAAAAAAGCAGATCAGGGACTATTTGGTGACGACACTCAACTACCTGAAGCTCAGCAAGAAATGTTTTCGTTTATACAAAGTAATAGTCGAGGCGGTGTAAGAACAACGGTTAAGTCATTAATCGACAAGTTTGAACGCAAAACTTATGGTTGGTCATATGCTGCGATCCTATGCAATCTTGCTCACTTGTGTGCTAGAGGTAAAGTTGAAGTTCGTGAATCAACTAATTTATTAGATGATGGTGAGCTTGTTCGCGCTCTAAGAAATATGGCTTTGCATGCCAATCTTATACTCGATCCGCAAGTGGAGTTCACGCCATCGCAAATCAGAGCGGTTAGAGACTTCTCTCAAGATTACTTTGATAAACCACTCCTTGCTACCGAGGCGAAAGCGATAGCCAAAGAAGTGCAAGAGTCGTTTTCAGAGCAAGCTATAACGCTCGATAAAATGCAAGCGCAAGCAGCACAGTACCCATTTTTAAGAGCACTTACAGAAATCATAGAAAAATTAGGTGAGCTAAAGTCAAAGCCTTATACATGGTTTATGACCGAGTTGGCTCAACAAGAAGATACTTGGTTCGACTATAAAGATAAAACCATCGAACCTATGACTAAATTCATGAATGGCCCTCAAAAAGCAACTTATGATAACGCAAGAAAGCTAATCACAGAGCAGTCAGCCAATAGTGAATATGTAGAAGGCGATGAGCTTCAAAAGATTAAAGATGCATTAGTCAACGCTACCATATACAAAGGAAGTGCCATTCAGCAGTTGAAAGCTGATTCTGAACTGCTTGCAAGCAAGATCACCAAAAAGGTTGAAGAAGAAAGAAACCAAGCGTTAGAACAAATTGATTTGAAGAAGTCACAATTACAAGGCTTTAATGAATTTATAAACTTGGATAGTGGTCAACAGCAGCAATTATTAGCTGAGTTTGAACGTATTATAGATAAGGTAAAACAGCAGTCTTTAATCGCCATGATCCGTGACGATGCTCGTCGCTTCGAGGAACATACATATTCTCAGTTAGTGCAAAAAATGATGGCGTGGTCTCAGCCCATACAACCAACAAACGAGCCTTCTGAACCAAGTGGGACTGATGATGGAACAGGAAGTGAACCTAATAGCGGCACTTCTGACGTTGTACCGGGTGTCAAAGAGCCTGCGAAACCTGAGATCCAGAGCGTATCAGCGAAGCAAATCCGAGTTGCATATAACAAACCTTGGTTGTCTACAGAAGATGATGTAGATGGGTATGTTGAGGAGTACAAAAAGGCTTTGTTGGCAGCTATTAAAGCAGGGAAGCACATTCAATTATGATAAAGGGAATAACACTCGAAAACTTCGCAGCTTTTAAAAAGCTAGAGTTAGAGTTTTCGTCAGGTATCAATATCATCATTGGCGAGAATAGCTGCGGTAAAACGCAAATCTTGAAATCAATTTATGCCTTATCATCTGACTCAGGTGTTACTGATAAATTGTTAGGTTTATTTAAACCCCACAATGGAAAGCTATCAGGTTTGTATCATCGTGGTGGCGATGGCAAAGCTAGAATTACAGTTGAGGATTCCACAGGGCAATTCTCTATTGCTGAATTTGGTCCTAGAACTGAAAAAGTGAAAGGTGACAATTCAATTGCTAAAGCTGGAAAGCCTGTACTAATTCCAACCAAAGAAGTGTTATCACTTCTGCCTGCAATTCAAGCTGAAAGCGTCACAACTGAAGCTTTAAATGCTTTATTTGATGACTCAATAATAGATTTGTGTCGAATTCTTTTATCAGAACCTAGTGTTGAACTGACTGAAGCTGTTAATAGTGATCCTCGTTTAGGTGAAATTATTCCTATGCTAGCTAATGCTATTGGCGGCAAATTCGAGATTAATGGTAACGAACACAATTTTGTTAAAGGAACATTTGTTGAAAGAAAGAATCCTGATGCATCTTCGGGCCAAAGCGCAAGAGCATATGCGGATTTTAAAAAGCTTGAATTTAAGACAGAAAAATCAACAGAAACATCAGTAACTATGACAGCAGAAGGTTACCGAAAAATTGGTTTATTACAACGACTAATTGATGTCGGTGCTTTAGCTAGAGGGCAAGCAAATATACTTCTTTGGGATGAGCCTGAGTCGAACATTAATCCCATCCTTATGAAGTTGCTTGTTAATTGTTTGCTGGCGTTAGCTCGCAATGGACAGCAAATAATTGTTGCTACACATGACTATGTTTTACTGAAGTGGTTTGAGTTACTGAGTGATGAAGATAAGGGGGATCACATTACTTATCACTCTTTATATAAAAATAGTGAAAGTTTTAATATTGATAAGACAACCACAGAGGAATATCTAGAATTATCGCCAAATGTTATTGACGAAGCTTTTGGGAATTTAATTGATCAAGAGATCATTAATGACATGGGGAACTTAGGGAAATGATTCCTGTTGAAACAGATGGTTTTAGGTTTGAATTTTCTGACGCTATTGAGGCTTTTGTATTCGATGAAGCTGACTCCACCAAACCTAAATTCCACGGTGTCCCAATGAAAGGTGTTGACATTGTCGCTGAGTTTGAAGATGCATATGTGTATGTGGAAATTAAGGACTACGATGATGAGTTTGCTGCTGCTTATGATGTTAACGATGGTTCAACTGGAGATGCGTTAAAGGAAAGGCAGAAGGCTTTTAAATGGCTCAAAAACTACTTGAAGTACAAATATAGAGACTCTTACTTGTACAGGCATGCTGAAGATAAAACAGATAAACCGATTCATTATATTTGCTTGATGACATTCGATAACGCCTTAAATTCGAAGTTCACAAAGGCGCTTAAGCAAGAGCTGCCAATTGGAAGAAAGAGTCAAAGGTGGACTAAATCGTTAGCGACAAGCTGCCAAGTTTTAAATGTGGAAAGGTGGAATCAAAACTTTCCTAAGTGGCCTGTCAGCATTATAACAGGGTAATCCGAGAAGAATTATGGACACATCAAAATTAAAAAAATTTGCTCAATACGCTCGTAGAAGCCTGATTGAGCAAGTGCAAAGTAAATTAAGGTTAGTATTAGCACAAGACAGTGCTGCAAGACGTGAATATCCTCATGCGGTAAAAGAACTCGAAGCTAAACAAAAAGAGTTCGGGGATGACAAACTTCTAATTGAACAAGTGGCATATACATGGTTTAACCGTTTTTGTGCGCTTAGATTTATGGATGCCAATCAATACAACCGTATTATGGTGGTATCGCCAATTGCAGGCCAGTTCCAACCTGAAATTTTAGCAGAAGCGAAAGCTGGGCATTTGGATGAGTCTGTTTTTGATGCTAAGACCAGTGGCAAGATCCGAGGCTTGTTATCGGGGACTATTCCAAGCCGAGACGGGCAGGCAGAAGCCTATCGCTTAATTATTGTCGGTGTATGTAATGATTACCATCGATTAATGCCCTATTTGTTTGAGCGTATCGAAGATTACACTGAACTCCTTATGCCTGAAGACTTATTATCAGGTAATTCAATACTTGCCTACACTCGTGAGGCTATGACTCCAGAGAATTGTGAGTCAGTTGAATCAATTGGCTGGCTATATCAATTCTACATTTCAGAAAAGAAAGATCAGGTATTTGAGGGTTTAAAGAAAAACAAAAAGATTACGCCTGAGAATATCCCTGCGGCCACTCAGTTATTTACACCGCATTGGATTGTTAAGTACTTAGTCGAAAACTCGCTTGGTCGTTTATGGATGCTAAATAATCCAAGCTCAAAAGTGATTGAGCAAATGGATTACTACATAAAACCTGTAGAAGAAGAAAATGATTTTCTTAAGATAAGTACACCTGAAGAGCTTAAGATATGTGACCCCGCTGCTGGCTCAGGGCATATGCTTACCTATGCCTACGATTTACTCTATGCGATTTATCTTGATGCAAACTACGACCCTGCTGATATTCCAGAGTTAATTTTAACTAAGAATTTATACGGCATCGAAATTGATGAGCGAGCTGCCGAACTTGCTGCATTTGCCCTTAGTATGAAGGCGATGAAAGGGAATCCTTTTGATGACAGTAATAACAGAAGACGCTTTTTCCGCAACCCGATAAAACCCAATATTTGCCGATTAGAAAAAGTTAAAATTAATGATGCTGATCTAGAGGAGTACATCGAATTTGCAGGTAAGGAGTTGTTTACGGCTGATGTTCGAGCAACGCTTAAAGAATTTGAGGAAGCAGATAACTTTGGTTCGTTGATTCAACCAACATTAAAAAATGCAGAAGATGTAAGAGCAGTTTTGGAAGCTAAAGATGTTTCTGGACAGTTGTTTTTAACTGAAATTCACAAGCGCGTTTTACGGTTGGTCGGTCAAGCTGATTACCTATCTCAGAAGTACCATGTGGTTGTTGCAAATCCCCCGTATATGGGGACTGCTGCAATGAACCCTTCATTAAAAAAATTCATAGGCAAAAATTATCCTAAGTCAAAGCCCGACGTCGGTGCAACCTTCATAGAGCGTAACGTAAAGTTGGTTCTGGAAAGCGGCTATGCCTCCCAAATAGTGATGCAGGGCTGGATGTTCCTTTCTCGTTATGAAGATCTTCGACGTTCTATATTGCATGATACGGAGATAATTTCCTTGGCACATCTAGGTGAGCGGGCATTTGATAGTATTGGTGGTGCAGTAGTTTCAACCGCAGCCTTCGTATTGAGAAATCGGAAACCAAAGTCAAATATAGGTGCATTTATTCGACTTACTGAAGGTCGCTCTGAGGCAGAAAAGTCCCAAGTCCTTCTTGACGTGTCAAAAGGTGTTAGCAAGGCGCTTTATTTTAGGCGCCAAAACGATTTCGAAAGGATACCTACCGGTCCTATTTCATATTGGTTGACAGAAGAAACTTTACGTCGGTTTTCCGATAGTCCTTCTTTCGGAACCCTTCTGGATCCAAGAAAAGGGTTGGTTACAGCCAACAATGAAAAATATGTCCGCTTCCATTGGGAGGTGTCTAGAAACAAATTAGGGAGAAGTTTCGCAAATCGAGAAGAAGCTAAATTTTCAGGGTTGAAGTGGTTTCCTTATAACAAAGGTGGTGAACGGCGAAAATGGTCGGGCAATGATTTGTTCGTTGTTGACTGGTTCGATGATGGGCGTGAGATGCAAACAACAAAACATCCTACAGATAACCGAATTTGGGCGACGAACTTTAATTTGGAGTATATTTTTAAGAAGGGGTTGACTTGGTCCGATATTACTACCGATGGTCTTGTGACTAGAATAATGCCGGAAGGCTTTCTATTCGACGATACAGGGAAAAGTGCTTTTCTACACAAAAATAGCTCCATATCTCTAGAGTATGCAGCAAGCGTTACAAATACTAAGGTAGGCGACTATATCTCTCAAGTTCTTAATCCAACGCTGCATTTTCTGTCAGGTGATTTTGCCAGATTTCCTTGTGTAATTATTAACGAATCTGAGATTGAAGAGCGGGCGAAACGTGCCATTCAGATTTCAGATGAAGACTGGAAAAGCTCTGAAATTGCCCCGGAATTTACTGAGTGCGCGTTACTTTCAGCCAATCACCGAGACGAAACATTGAAGGGTAGTTACTGTAACCTTAGGTTATATTGGCGAAAGATGACAAATGAAATGCAGACTCTAGAAGAACATAATAATCACTTATTCATTAATGCCTACGGTTTGCAAGAAGAACTTTCTCCAGAGGTAGCAATAGAGGAGATTACCCTTACCTGCAATCCATCATACCAATATGGGGCGCAGGGAACGGATGAGAGTAACGAGACTCGCTTACTAGCGGACAGCATAGCAGAGTTTATTAGCTATTCTGTGGGCTGCATGTTTGGGCGTTTCAGCTTAGCCGTCCCCGGTATGATAATCGCAAGTCAAGGTGAGCAGATAGATAATTATTATGCAAAAGTAGCTGAAACATCTTTTATGCCTGACGAAGATAACGTGATTCCTGTTATCGACTTTGAAGGTGATTGGTTTGAGGACGATATTTCTGAGCGATTTAAAGAATTTTTAAAAGTGACTTTTGGCGAAGAAAACTTTGCTGAAAATTTAGCATTTATCGAAGATGCAATTGGTAAAGACATCAAGAAATATTTCTTAAAAGATTTCTACGCTGACCATGTTAAACGCTATAAAAAACGCCCGATTTACTGGATGTTCTCTAGTCCTAAAGGCTCGTTCAATGCTCTGATCTATATGCATCGTTATCAGCCAGATACGGTAAGTATTGTGCTTAACGATTATTTACGTGAATTCAGAACAAAATTAGAAGCGCGAAAAGAAAGCTATGAACAAGTTGAAATTAGCGCTTCTGCTAGCCAAAAAGATAAAACCAACGCGATTAAAGCGATTAGTAAAATCAACAAAGTGTTAGAAGAGATCAATGACTACGAGCACGACGTTTTATACCCACTGGCTGGCGAAAAAATTGAAATTGACCTAGATGATGGCGTTAAGCACAACTATCCATTATTTGGCAAAGCACTGAAGAAAGTCACAGGTTTATCGTAAGGAACACAATGGCAGGTGATTATGAAAAGGCGATAAGTATTCAAGACGCGATTAATAGCATTAATCGCGAATTTTTGTTGCCAGCAATTCAACGTAAGTTTGTGTGGAGTAGTCAACAGATTTGTTTGCTGTTTGATTCGATACTTCGTGGTTATCCCATTAATAGTTTTATGATGTGGGAAGTAACAGATAGCCAAATTAAAAATGACTATAAGTTTTATGAGTTTATTAGCGGCTTTTGTCAGCGTTTCAACGAAGAAAACCCTTACAAACCAACAAATGCAGCATCGGCCGATTTTAAAGCTGTGATAGATGGTCAACAACGACTCACATCTTTATATATCGGCTTGTGCAGCACTTATGCATATAAACAACCCCGAGTATGGTGGCCGACGTCACAAGACGATGCAGTTTTACCACCAAGGAAGTTGTATTTAGATTTGTTATCAGAAGTGAAATCTGATGATAACGAGTCAATGATGTTTTATAACTTTAAGTTTTTAACAGATAAGCAAGCCGCTTCGAAAGATCATCATTGGTATTGTTTGCACAATATTCTTAGAGAAGAATTTTACGCAGAACCTACTGATGTTTTGATGAATGTTGTTTTACCCTATATTCAAAAGCACAAACTTAATGGTAATGACTTTGCTCAGAAAACACTATTTAAACTTTATTCCGTAATTCGACATCAAAAATTGATTCACTACTTTAATGAACAAAGCCAAGAAATTGATCATGTACTGGATGTGTTCATTCGTACAAACAGCGGCGGTACTAAGCTAGATTTCTCTGACTTGTTGATGTCAATTGCAGTAGCAAATTGGGATGGTGACTTTAGGCATGAAGTTGATAGCCTCACTAAGTCTATCAATCAAAGTTCTGATATGGGGTTTTATGTTGGCCGAGACTGGATACTGAAAACTTGCTTAATGCTAACCAATTCCGACGTAAAATTTAAAGTGAAGAACTTTAAGGCAGAGCAAGTTGAAGCAATACAAAATCAATGGCCTCAAATTAAGGCGTGCATAAAAGAAACCTTAAAGCTAATTCGTAGATTCGGTATAAACCCACAATCCCTAACATCAAAAAATGCTGTTATACCTGTTTGTTATTACCTTTACAAAAAGCAGGCTGGCGGTGGAGCTTTGTATAAAGATATTAATAATCTATCTAGATGTGTTGAACAGAGAAACGTTATTAGTAAATGGTTTTATATGGTACTGCTCAAAGGTGTGTTTGGTGGACAAGCTGACACAATTTTATCTGGAATGAGGGATGTTTTAGACAAAAACCTTGCACAACCAATATTTCCAATAGAAGCCATTATTGAAAAGTATAAAGGGTCTAATAAAGATCTGCGTTTTGATGATGAGTACATCGAAAATTTATTGGATATACAGTATGGAGAAGGTAAATGTAGAGCGTTATTACATCTGCTTTTTCCTGAAATGAATCCAACTGAGACCTTCCATATAGATCATCTGCATCCAAAAGATTCATTTAAAAAGGGGAATTTGAATAAACATGAATTCCTCAAAAATAGCGATGAATTGTTTAACTTTTATTCAGATCCCAAACACTGGAATAGCATAGCTAATTTACATTTACTAAATGACTCTCAAAATATGTCTAAAGGGGCGCTTCCTCTAGTAAAGTGGATAGATTCCGCGGAAGTGAATGTTTCAAAGAACAATATTTTGTTAGAAGATAATGACAGCTTATGCTTTTCAGAGTTTAAAGCGTTTTTTGAAAAGCGCAGACAGGCACTAAAAATTAGATTGCAAAACAGAGTGTTCATGACGGAAGTACTAGATCTAGAAATTGCTGAAGACGATCAAGATGAAGAAGTGGTAGACGAGGAAGTAATGTCATGACATCAAGAATTTCCAACGCCTTAGCGCGACTATTTACAAAACACAGAATCGTATTTTGGTACGACGACAAGCAAGAGTTGCGTAATGACTTCGAAACGCTTGAGCTTGAGGACGTTAAAAAAGTTGAAATTGATAATAATGAGTTTTCACTTAAGCACATCTTGTTGCGTGATGACCACAAATCAAGATTCTTAGTATACAAAGAAGGTAGTCAGCCAGAGCCAGTTAAGAATTGGCTATACGACATAGAGCTAGCGAATACGGTATTTAAAACAGATCAAAATGCAATTTGGTTAAGTGAATTAGAGCTGCCGAGTGAATTTGCTGAAATTGTTCAGCAACATGCTGCTTTTTTTGAGCCTGAAGGCAAAGCAAAAGAGGCCGCTTCACAAGATGAAGAACGAAGAGCCACATTAAAAAACTTAATTGAAAGTGACGATACCTTAAGTCGCATTAGGTTAAAAATGTTGGCAATAGCAACTGGCGCAAAGCAAAAAGGGGATGTGCGTTTAGACGTTGCCCTTGAACGTTTGATTGCTGAAAAAGCCGAGAGTAAGACTTACAAGTTTATTGAGCGTTGCAACTTGCATCACTTTCTATGGGAGCAAGTGAACAATCATTATGGTTATCAGAGTGATAGCCCATCAGTAATGGATTTTGTGTTTGAGCTGTTTAAGTACTGTTATTGTGCTGAGCTACCAAGTGGTTTGCAAGGTGTCAGTCAGGACTCTGATGCAGCTAAATTGCAAAACATGACTAATAACGCTCTAGTATTCTTTAAACGATGGAAAGACAGCAGAACCCATCAAGAAACATTTGAATGGTTGTCTGAGCAATGTTCAAACTCAATGAAAATTGAAGATGACCTTCAGCATCGCTCTCTAAAGGATGTACTGGATCTGGATTACTTTAGAGTCATTGACAAAAAGGTGATACATGAATTGGTTAACGGCGTTGCTAAAAGAACCTTATCGCAAGGCGAAGTAGCGCTGTGGTGTCGTCAGCGACGACAAGGTCATTGGTATAAAGATTTTGAGTTATTGTACGACGCTGTTGATGTAGCAAGCCAGTTCTTTGCATTGTTAGACACGACTCAACTTGATATGCCATCAGCGACTGAAGCGGTTCAAAGTTATACTCGCCATTGGTTTAAGTTAGATCAGTTATATCGTAAATACATTTACGCGCTAAAAGCGTCGTCACAACACTCGTTGCTTAGCTCGCTTACTGAACAAATAGAAAATTTATATATCAATAACTATGTACAGCCATTAACTAATGGCTGGCAACAACATGTTAATGATATGGATAAATGGCAGGTTAGCGGTGTTGATCCTCAAAGCAGATTCTTCAACAAATATGTTGAGACCAATTACCTAAACAAAAATAAAAAGGTTTGTGTGATCATATCTGATGCATTCAGGTATGAAGCTGGTGAAGAAATGGTAAGCCGAATTAGGCAAGAAGACCGTTATGAAGCAAAGCTAAACCACGCTTTGTCGTCTTTGCCTAGTTATACGCAATTAGGCATGGCCTCGTTGTTACCACAATCAAAAGAGTATCCACTGCGCTTGGCTGATAGCAAAGGCACTGTATTTATGGGAGAGCTATCAACCCAAGGTACTGATAACCGCGATAAGGTGCTAAAGACCATTCATGGTGAACGAGCAAGTGCGATTCAGGCTAAAGAGCTGTTGGAGATGAATCAGACCAACAGTAGAGAGCTGTTGAAGGGAAATGACGTTTTATACATTTACCATAATCGAATTGACCATGCTGGCGATAAAATGCAATCGGAAGGTGAAGCGTTTGAAGCAACTGAGAAGACTTTTGATGATTTAATTAAGCTAATTAAGAAATTAGCCAATGCCAATGCTAACAACTTAGTTATCACCGCTGATCACGGCTTTATTTATCAAAATAGTGCGTTAGATGACAGCGATTATTCTGCGAAGGATGTTGAAGGCGAAATTGTTTATAACGATAGACGTTTTGTTTTAGGTAAAAATCTCAGCGCGGGGAGATCATTTAAAACGTTTACTGCCGAGCAATTGGGCTTAACTGGTGATGTTCATGCTGTTATTCCAAAAGGAATTCAACGGATGAGGCTAAGCGGCTCTGGCAGTCGTTTTGTTCATGGTGGAGCCTCACTTCAAGAGACCATTATCCCTATCATCAGTATTAATAAAAAGCGCTCTAGCGATATCACTATGGTTGAGGTTGAAGTATTGCGCAGCGGCTATAGCATCATAACGAGTGGGCAGATATCGGTTACTCTGTATCAAGTTGAAGCAGTGACTGACAAAATCCAACCTAGAAAGTTACGTTTAGGTATATATACCGAATCAGGCAAGCTGATTTCAGATAGCCATACGGTGGACGTAGATTTAACTTCTGAAAATGCGCGTGAACGTGAGATGAAGTTACGATTCTTACTCAACCAAGAAGCGGATTCGGCTAACCATCAAGAAGTTATCTTAAAGTTAGAAGAGCCTGTTGCTGGAACAAACCAATGGGAAGAATACAAACAGTTACGCTATACCATTAAGCGCTCTTTTACATCTGATTTCGATTTTTAAGATAGCAGACGATGAATAATAAAGTTGAAAGGGACTTTAACTACTAAATTTGGGACTAAAGAATGAATAAACTTAACCAAAAAATATGTGATGAATTTGCAGGTCTTGTTGTTAGAAAAGACTTGGTAAAAACCGTAAAAGGTAACGCTATTGTTCCATCTTATGTACTTGAATACTTGCTAGGTCAGTATTGTGCGACAAGTGATGAGGCAAGCATTGAATCAGGTATACAAACGGTTAAAGAAATTTTAGCTAAGCATTATGTGCATCGTAATGAAGCTGGGTTAATTCGCTCCACCATTCGTGAGAAAGGTCGCCATAAAGTTATTGATAAAGTGAGTGTATCACTCAATGACAAGAAAGACGTGTATGAGACGGAGTTCTCGAATCTTGGCATTAAAAAGGTTCTGATTGATTCTGGTACGGTAAAGAAACACCCGAAATTATTGGTTGGTGGCGTATGGGTTATTGCCGATATTGAGTACGACCATACTGAAGATAAAGACGCCAGCCCTTGGATTTTAAGTACCATTAAGCCCATCCAAATGTCTCATTTTGATTATGATGGTTATATCAGTGCTAGAAACAAGTTTGATTTAGATGAGTGGATTGATGTGCTGGTACAAAGCATTGGCTTTAATCCAGAGTTTTTTGGACGAAGAAGTAAACTTACTCAGTTGGTTCGCCTGATCCCATTTTGTGAACGTAACTACAACTTAATAGAACTTGGCCCCAAAGGTACGGGTAAATCGCATATCTACTCTGAATTCTCGCCGCATGGTATTTTGATATCTGGTGGTGAAGTAACAGTACCTAAGTTATTTGTAAACAACTCTAGCGGCAAATTAGGTTTGGTTGGTTACTGGGATACCGTCGCTTTTGATGAATTTGCAGGTAAGCAAAAACGAGTCGATAAAGCGCTCGTTGATATCATGAAAAACTACATGGCAAACAAGTCGTTCTCTCGTGGTGTCGAAACCTTGGGCGCTGATGCATCAATGGCTTTTGTGGGGAATACTGAGCATAGCTTGCCTTACATGTTGAAGCATTCCGATTTATTTGATGCCTTGCCTGAAAAGTTCTATGACTCGGCATTTTTAGACCGTCTTCATTTCTATATTCCGGGCTGGGAAGTCGACATTATCCGTGGTGAAATGTTCTCTAGCGGATATGGCTTTGTTGTAGATTATTTGGCGGAGGTTTTGCGCCATTTAAGAAACCAAGATTACTCAGATCGATACCAAGAGTATTTCAAGCTTTCTTCTCAAATTTCAACCCGTGACAGGGATGCAATACATAAAACGTTTAGCGGTTTGATGAAAATATTGTTCCCGCAAGGCGGAGCAACAGAAGCAGAAATTGAAGAAATTCTTAAGTTTGCAATGGAAGGTCGTAAACGAGTTAAAGATCAACTGTTCCGAATAGATAGTACTTATGTAGACGTTAACTTTGCATATAGTAATAAAGCTGGACAAGAATTGGCTGTTCAAACCCTAGAAGAACTGCAATATCCGAATTATTTTAATCAGACCGTTGGTGAAGTTTCGGATATTGGTATGCCAGAGCCTGATATTGAGCCTGTAGGTGTCAGTTCTGCGCAACAGCCATCACAGGCAGTGTCCGCGCCTTGTTCTGAATTGAAAGAGCATCACGTAACATATGCTGAAAATCAACGTGGTGTGAGTTATGACAAGCTTTTTGGGCCATATTTAAAAGGCGCTAAGCACATCACGATTACCGACCCTTATATTCGAATGTTCTATCAAGCTAAAAACCTAATGGAGTTGCTTGAAACGATAGTGAAATTAAAAGAGGAAGGTGAAGAAGTTGTCGTTAGCCTAGTAACCGTTGAAGATGAGTCAAAAGGTGAAGCTCAGCGAGACTTTTTCGAACAGATCCAAAGTACAATGTTTTCTGTTGGGATAAAGTTTGCGTATTCATTTGATAACTCAGGAACTCAACATGCTCGGCATATTGTTACCGATCATGGTTGGAAGATATCGCTCGATAGAGGATTAGATATATTTCAGCAATATGACTCTAATGATGCTTTTAGTTTATCTACCCGCTTGCAAACTCATCGAGCCGTAAAAGCATTCGAAGTGACTTATATTAAAGTCGACTAGAATAGTCAGAGTCACCCAGTCAACAAAAGCCGAAGTTTATTTGCCTCGGCTTTTCTTTATGAATATGTAGTTTAATTTACGTAAATGTAATTAAGTATACATAAGTAGTCCCGTCTATTTTTGTAAAATCTATATAAAACAACAAGATAATTTTTGGCATCAAGATTGTAATAGTTGGCATGTGTTTAACTATTGTGAGATTTTGCCATGAACTCAAAAATCATTCTTAACGCCGACGACCAAATTGCTTGTCCGCACTGTAACAGTGAATTCCCAATCAAAGAGGCTGTTGCGAAGCACCTGATTGAAAAACACGAAGATGAATATCAGCAACTGCTCAGTAAAGAGCTGGTTAGCCTTCAAGAGCAAGCAGCTAAAGATGCTGAAAAGTCTATTGCGAAAACATTCAAGAAGCAGATTGAGACGCTTCAAGAGCAACTTGCTGAAAGCCAAGACAGTGCTAAATCATTGCAAGCAAGAATTACTGAAGAGAAGAAAAAGGCGGAAGACAAGATCCGAGAGTCGGTCAAGCTTGAACATGATGCTTTGGAAGAGTCCTTAAAATCTAAAGAAGAGCAATTAGCAAAATTCCGTGAGCAAGAACTTGCATTGCGCAAAGCTAAAACTGAGCTTGAAGATAAGCAAAAAGACATGGAGCTTGAGTTAGCTCGTCGCGTTGAAAGTGAAAAGGAGTCGCTTCGTGCGTCCATTGGTGATGAGTTCAGGCTTAAAGAAGCTGAACTTCGAAAGAAAATCGATGATGCGTCAAAGGCTAATGAAGATCTAAAGCGCAAATTGGAACAGGGATCGCAGCAACTTCAGGGAGAAGTGCTAGAGCTTGAACTAGAGCACGAACTTGCTCAGGCGTATCCGTTAGACGATATCGATCCTGTTGGAAAAGGCACTCGTGGTGCGGACGTCATTCAAACGGTTCGATTAAGAACAGGTACGGTTTGTGGAAAGATCGTTTGGGAGACCAAACGTGCCGAGAACTGGTCAAATGGCTGGATCACTAAGCTTAAGGCCGACACGCAAGAAGTATCTGGAGATATTGCGGTATTGGTTTCTACGGCGTTCCCGGCGGGAATTGAAGAACCAATGGTTATGAAAGATGGTGTTTGGTTAGTTAAGCCTGCGCTAGCCAAGGGGTTATCAGAAGCGCTTAGAACAGTATTAACCGAAGCTCAGCGCCAAAAAGCGGTGAGTGTAGGCAAAAATGAGCAAATGGAAGCGCTCTATGACTACATCTGTAGTACGCAGTTTGTGCAGCGTATTAAGGCAGTAGTCGATCACCAAGAGCAAATGCGCTTGGAGCTGGATAAGGAAAAATCAGCGATGCAGCGGATCTGGAAGAAACGCGAAGGTCAAATTGGCGGCATTACTAATCAAATGATGGCGATTTGCGGGGAATTGCAAGGACTGTCGCACGGAAGCATGCCTTTATTAGATGACATCGCCCTGTTAGGCGACTGATTAAGGAAATTGGGGAGACCTCCAATGTAGCTGGAGGTCTCATTTATTGAAAGCTCTGTTTAATAAAAAGTCTAACCTCATTCTTTTACCACTCTCAAGCTTGTATGGATATACAGCTTGTTTTTCAACCTGTTCTAATGATTTGTAGAGTGTTTTTCATACAATAAAAGGTATCGGTTTTAGGACGTTTTTTATATTTTTTAAAAAATAAATCATTGAATTATATTTATTTTTATTTCTAATTTATCTTTTTGTGTAATAAATAGGTGGTTAGTGTTTAGTTTTGTTTTTTTCTATTTAAACCAAAAAAAAGATATTTAAAAACAGTTGGTTACAAAAATAAATTTTGACATTTACTTGCTTAACTTTGATTTGCTGTTATTACTAAAAATAGAGTAGAGAATTGGAGTAAATAGAGTGAAAGATTTATATGTAGCAGAATCAACAGTAAAACGAATCAAAGCGTTTAACGAAGCTAAAAAGCGGGGTATTCACATCCCTTATGTGAAAAGCACTTTCATGTCTGCTGGAACTCGATCAATCTCTTGGTGTCCAGTACAAAAACGAGTTATTACGTTTATGAGTCAAGGTGAAAAGCATCTTTATATCACAAAACTATTTGAACCAAATGTGATTGAAATTAAAGAGCAATACCCACTTGATTACATGCTTACGCAACAGATCGCTGACGAATTTGATGTCATTCACCCCCGTAAACATCTCACTGGAGAATTAACAGTTTTAACGACTGATCTACTTATTACATATCGTGATGATAATGACTCGGAATATCGTGTAGCTTATGCATTTAAATATAGTATTGGTGGTCGAAATCAAACACGTACGAACCAGAAGCTTAAGATTGCAGAAATGTATTGGAAGCGATTTGGTGTGCGAACAGAGCAAGTCTTGAGAGATGATGTTTCAAAAAGAAAAGCACATAACTTACTGAATTATATTAATTACTATAATTCTAAGCTCAGCGACAGTGAATTAAGAAAATTTGCAAGCGCTCTTCTCAATGATGTTATTGAGCATCCGAGCAACTCATTGAGACAGTCACTGAAAGCCGCCGCTTCGTCACTCAAAGTTGACCTACCGCATTGTATGACATTGTTTGCAAATTCATTGTTTAAGCACATTTTACCTATCGACTTAGAAAAAGAAATTAAACTGCATAAGCCTCTTCAGCTATGCGCTATTACTGAGTGCAAAGAGGTTTAAAGCTGATGTTTGTTACAAATGACATAGTACAATTAACTCTAGAGGGCTTTGAGAAATATAAATCAAAGTTTGCTGAGGATGACGAGTTTCTAGTATCAAAAGTCATCCAAGAGACTGATGAGCTGACTCAGTATTTTATAATAACAAACTTATCTTTGATGAAGCGAAAGAGTGAGCCACAAAAACCGCTCGCACTGACAAGAAACCTAGCTCACAAGTACTTTAAGCACTCGCTTGATGATGACGGTTGTGCTTCTTTTTATTTACACGATGAGCTTACACTTCTTAGCGATAAACAATTAATAATAAAGCATCCAAAGTGGTTAAATAAACGTGATTTTAGGAGCTCAGCGATAGCGCCATTTAAATCAGATAAGGCTATTTTAAAATACTTAAAAGGTCATTTAGGTAGTGCAATTACTCAACGCGCAATTAGTCTAGGTGTGAATGAAAAAGTAATACGTAGAGCGCTCAATTGTTACATTTCCCTAGGGTGTCGTATTAATGCACTTTTACCAATTAAATACGCAATAATCGGCAAAGGTCTTCGTAATTATCAGCAAAAACCGGGTCCAAAACCAGTCTTAAATCCTGAGCTATCAACTAGAGTAGTTGAGCCGAGTGACCTTTTAAAAGTTCAACAACTGGCTTTAAGAAACTGTGTCGACAAGAAAGACGGTAAGTTTTGTATAAAACATTTACATACTCTGTACCTAAAAGAATATTGCTCATATAAAAAAATCGTTAAAAGAGGAACTGAAACACATTTTGAACTTGTGATTGATGATTCAAAAAGAATTAATAAACAGCAATTTAACCGATTGTTTAATAAAGCGTTTAGTTCAATCCAAAAGGCGATTTTAAAACGAGGTAAATCTTCTTATCAACATAACCGCAATGATAAGACAGGTAGCGCCGCTGAAGGAGTAAGGTATGCCGCTCAACTATGTGAGTCAGATTCAACTGAGTTACCTTTTTATGTCGCATATCCTCTGAATTTAGAAAAAAGAGAGGCAGCGGGCAAGCCGTATATATGCATTATTATTTGCGTTAAAACAAATTTAATTATGGGATATTCACTGTATTTTGCTGCTCCTCATTGGGCTAGTGTTGCAGAGGCATTGATTAATTGTGCACAAAATAAAAAAGTGTACGCATCTCAATATAATGTCGATATTGATACAGCTGAATGGCCATCTCAGCATTTCCCTGAGGGGCTGCGTGTTGATAACGGAGGTGAGAATACTTCTAATGAATTTTCGAGAGTGCTTACAGAAATCATAGGTTTTAATTTTGTTGACTACTGTCCACCGGGCCAAGGCGATAGAAAAGGGACTGTAGAAAAAGTGCTCGATATCATTATGGGCTTTTTTTCAAACGTAACTGGCAGTATAGAAAAAGGCCGAGATGCAAGTATTCAGCATGCCTCTCAAAAAGCTATATTACAGCTTGAAGATGTACATAGACTTATAATCAGAGCGATTTGTATTCATAACACATTTAACTGTCGAGAAAGCTTGTTGACCACGGAGATGGCTATGGATGATGTTGTCCCTTCACCAGCTGCTATGTGGCTGCACTTTATGAATGATGAGCTTTATAGTCGCCCGATGATCTCTCAGCAAAAACTACCTCAGTTAATGTACTCGCTTATGCCAAAACAAACAGCAAAGGTAACTCGTACAGAAGTAAGGTTCAACGGTCTAGGTTACCACAGTGCATGGGTAGAGGAGCAGGGCTGGTTTTCAAAAGCTTGCGAAGGGCATTTTAAAGTAGATGTTATCTGTTTTGGTGGCTCGATAGATGTGATTTATTTTAAAGATGAAAGCGGTGAGCTTCAGCCATTATCTCTTAAAGCGAAATATGAACAGTATGCAGGCATGACTGCTCAGCAAGCCCAATTTCGACTCAATGAAATAAAAAACCATCGAAAAGTACTTGAATACAAAAAAGAAGGCGCACTTGTTAATTTCGAGTATCACCGTGAACAAGCCGAAGAGTATCGTTTGAAAAACGACTTCAAAGACGCACCACCTAACACGCAAAAAACAATACAAGCTGGCATTAATGAGCGCAAAGCAATCATGATTGAAGATGAACAGAGACAAAAGGCAGAAAAGCAAAAAGCGATTATGCAGCTTAAAGATGTCGAGAAAGCCAAAAATGAAAGTCAGCATGATAATTTTAATGAGTTTGATGAGGATATTTATTAATGAATTCTATTGTTAAAATGAAGGCCATCTATAAGCATCAAGCACTTGAAAAGTATCAAGGAAACCCTTTTGTTGAAGCGTTACCTCACGCCCTGTCACAGGACGATTTTTTTGAACTCATACGCGTTCTTAAACCTTTGCCGAGTGAACTTGAAAGCTTTTCTAAAATGGATGTAAACGATTTTATAGTTGATATGAAATCGATATACATTGAAACAAAGCATGCATATCAAGTTTACGAAAGTGTATATCTCCAGCTTAGACAGTGTTATGAAAAGCGTTCACCTCTGACAGCAAACTATAGAAAGCAATGCAACGCTACAAGTTATCGCTTAAAAAATAATGAAGCCTTTGATGTTTCAAGGCCAGCGGAGTATGTTGCCACTGTTCCATCTATACTTGTGAGTGGCGAAGCCGGTACAGGTAAAACTGTGACAATTAGACGTGTTTTGAGTCTTTTCCCTCAAGTTATTGAACATGAAGTGTACCGGGGTAATTTGTTTAAAAAGCAGCAGGTCGTCTGGTTGTCTTTTGACATGCAAGCATCTAAAAGTCGCAAAGCTTTAGTGTTTAATTTCTTTCATGAGCTTGAGCGTGTCGTAGGTCACCCGCTGACAGCAAACTTTGTGAGCAAGCGTGACTCAGTTGATCAGCTATTTCATGCAATGCAAAGTGCAGCCCAGCAGTATGACATCGGAATAATACATATTGATGAAGCACAATTTATCTTAAATCCATCATCAAAATTCAAAGATGCACCGAGCTTACCTGAGCTCGAAGCTCTTTTTAATAAGATAGGTGTGCCGATTATTATCTCAACAACTAAAGATGCATTAACAACATTTCAAAGTACCGCCAGTGAAGCTGAAACTAAAGCAACAAAACTACAAACAGTTCGACGTCTGAGCTCTGCATCACATATTAAATTTCCGCTTTGGCATCTGAACTCGTCACATTTTAAAGCTTTTTTTACAGCATACTTCGACAATGACTTATTTAAAAATACTCATGTACATACTGATGAATTTAAAATTCAGTTACTCGTTCTCTGTGCTGGGGTAAGTGACGCAATTTCAGCACTTGCTATTGCATTTATTCGAAACTATTACCTTATCACTCAAGAAAAAGAAGTTGAGGACTGCCTTGGGTTACTAAAAAAAGTATATAAAGCGCGACTTGAAACGTGGCATGCGCCGCTTTCGAAGTTGCGTAGAAATTATAATGTTCTGAATAAGCTAAATCAGCAATCATCTTTGAAGGGAGAAGATGATTTATCGAATTATTATGATGAAGCAGAAACGCACACTTTAAAACCTAAGCGAAAACGTACTAGTGCACATCACCTGAAGCCGGCAAGTGCAGTTGAGCGAATTGATGAAGGTGACGAAGTCATCGATGCTGATTCAATAGTTGCAAGTTATGAAAAGCGAGATGAGTCATGATTTATCAGCCGCCTATGCCACTGCCCGGCGAGCACGCTGCGAGCATAATGTATCGCTATTTTCAAATGACGCGATTTACAAAATTTGAAACGATGATGAAGTCAGAATACAACTCAAAATTAGACTCACCCAGACGTTTGTGGCAGCCAGTATTTTCAATGCTCGCAGAGTCATTTTCGTCAAAATACTCACTCGCACGTTTCATTGAAAAGTATACAAATATCACTGATTACAGCCTGTTTTTAGATGAATCAGTTTTTAAAGATAGCTCTGTCGAAAACATGCTGAACAAGCTATCTATATTCAAGTTTCATAACGCACTGAATGTATCGCAAGATTTGACGTGGCGTTACTGTCCCGAGTGCGCGCGCGAAGACGATGAAAAGTACGGGACAACATATTTTCATGTCGCACATCAGTGCTTTTACAAGCGTGTTTGTCGAAAACACAATGTGCTGCTTAAAAAAAGTGACCCTTATCATTTTTCTCTGCCGCCAGTGTCATCTAAGTCAGTGGTTGCGTCCCAATATGATAAAAATACCGATATCGCTTTATCGAGCTGGGTTGATGCGCTGAAAGAAATACCGCAGTCAGAGCGCAAGATTAGAGCAGTAAATTTGATACATCAAAAAATATGTATTTTCTCTTATGACAGAAAGGACCCGTATCATGTTCAGCGAGTTCAGTACGTTCAAAATCGACTAGCTAAACGCTTTAATCGCTCTCATTTTATGCCTTACTTTAGCTGGGGACCTTTGGCTTCAGGGCTGTATCCATTGAATTCTGTTGTTGGCCTGATGGGGTTTTTAGATCCTGCGAAACACTTTCATCCAATGATTTACTTGATGCTGATAGCTCTGTTTTTAAAGCAAGATGAGCTTGATTTATCAATGCAATATTCACTCGTCAGCTCAAACGTGACAGAGCCTGTACCGCAGGTTGTTTCTCCGATTGAGATAACTGATTTGATAAATGACAATGCCGCTTAACTAACGGGTATATAAGCAGAGGTTGATGATGCGAAAGAAGCAAATATACCCACGTATTTACGCCGAGGAAACCGTTTATAGCATCGCATCGCGATTAGTGCTGAATGATGTGTCATCATCGATATCTCAGTCCATGCTGAATGTATTTGATAATAAAAATATTCAGTTAGATTCAATCTTACCTTCTTTTATTAATCGTCTATCCTTGGTCAGTGGCTGCTCTCACGATGAGCTTCTCGATAAGCATTCGTTATTTCAATACTACACATTATTCTCAACAGAAAGCATCAGAGCGCAAGCTAGAGCACTGTTGCTAAAAGAAAACAGTCTTGATGCATTTAAAACCCTGGGGCTGTTAGCTAATCGCATTCCATGTCACGATGTTCATCATTTTTGCCCTCTGTGCGCTAAAGAGCAAGAAAAGCAATTTGGTGAAACTTATTGGCTTAGAGCGCATCAATTACCGCTATCAAATACTTGTTACAGGCACCATTGCCGGCTTGTCTCTATACCCAAGCAACGAAAGCGGCTTCTTTTCCCGTTGATAGACTGCGAGCCCTCATTTGCTATATCAACGCTTGAGCATAAACTCGCATCGTTTAATTACGCTTTCAGTCAATCGCATCATTTTGACCCAGTGCGCTTAAAACAAACGTATGCGATTAGACTAATCAACCGAGAATTGGCTACCACGAGCTTTGTGCGTCACAGCTTGTGGCGTGAGCAGATGAGAGTGTATTTTGATGAGTACATGAGCCATGATGCCGTTTTTAAGCTATTACAAAACGACGCAGAGTATGCTTTCCCCGCAAGCATTTTCTACAATGATGAAGCAAACCATCACCCATTAAAGCATTTATTAATCTGCACTTTTTTGTTTGAGCATGTTGATGACTTTATTGAGGCTTGTACACAAAAAGAGCCATTGAAAGTGGTTCATTCTGAGCCAATTACATCTCAATCTGAAATAGATGCATTGCGACAAGACACTGTGCTAACGCTTTTAAGACAAGGACTCTCGCTTCGACAAATTACAGTAATTGCTAATGTTAGTGCTGCAACGGTAAGAAATATCGCCAGAAAACATAGCATTTCATTAAAAGAACAAGAACGAAAAGTCAGTAACTCTATTCGCCGAGGTATCACTATTCAGCTCATAATCGGCCTACACGTTGCTGATATTGCGAATAAATTTAACTTAAAAAAAAGCGATGTCGAGCAAGTCTTGAGCGGCCAACCAATCATTAAAGAGCTTCGGCGTCGCATTCGTTTTTATCGTCACCGCCAGCAAGCAAGGCGCGCACTCATTGCAACATTGTATACACTTAAAAGCCCAACAATAACATTGTTACGCCGCAGCGCTGACAAAGAATACGTGTGGTTATTTAAGCACGATAAGCCATGGTTGAACTCATTCAAAAAGTTTTATTTTAAGAGCGGTTGAGAGGTGGTTTTGTTGTATTTTATCAAGATGGGTTGGTCTTTTTATTGAATACGTTAAAGCTTAAAAAGACGCTAAAACTAGCACTGACGGAGGCATATGGATGAGTCATCAAGTGATTTGCTTCGATGTTAATCAGTTTAAAGAGCACGAGAGTGAGCCTGTTCATCGTTTAACTCTGCCGAGTTATGCGTTAGTTGAGTATACACAGGCTTTTAAAGAGTGCGTGTTAAAAAATCGGCAACTGCTACTTGAGCATAATTTACAAGAAGTTGTAGTAAAAACAACGATAGTGAACTGGTTTTATGATTTACATGAGCGGTTTCACAACGGTGTTGACTCATTCCTTCATATAACGGCAAGGAAAATTGCTTTTTCAGGGACTATGTCGCCACAAGTCGAGGCGCACTTTATCACTCCGTATGTAGATATTGAGAAAGTGATATTAGATGACACAGAAGTTGTATCGCTTTCTCGTAATACTCAATACTTGCCGTTTGTTTTATCACTGATAAAAGAGCTTGAAAGTAAAACGGAACGATACGAAGAACTGTCAGAGTTATACTGGAAGCTAGAAGAGGTCAAGGAGCCGTTAAAAAAACTCGACGAATCATGTGTAAATACGTTGTCGCTTGATGCTGATAGCACACTGACTAAAGTTATTGAAGAGTCGAACCAACTTGATGCGCAAGTTCAAGCGCATGAACTTGAAATTGAGCAGTTGCTACAGCGCATTATATATAAAGCGTTTAATGTCGGCTTTGGTGATTTTATTTCATATGTTGAGAGTGACAAAGGCACAGTCACGACCTTGCGGTTTGAGGGATGCTACTACCATGGTGGGCGTATCTGCTTTAGAGGAGCAGGTATCACAAAAGCAGGTAAGGTCGGTAAACGTGATACTTCTTTTTACCTGAGCCTAATGGCGGCACCATGAATATACAGGCCCTATTATCACAGCTTAAAAAAGCCAGAAAACGTCGTATTATTCTAAGTTATCATGCACGAGGTAGAGCAGGCATCGATGTTAAAAATGAAGAATGGGCTGAGTGCTTAAGTGTTCTAAAGCAGTTATTTAAAGAGTTTAAAGCTGCTGGTTGTAATATTTTGATTTCATGGTGGGGTGAGATTTACATCATACCCAAAAGAAGTAACACGGCTTTTGAATTAAAGCTTAGCTATCAGTCTGATTTAAAGTTTGACTATCACTTTAAGGATGAATTGAAGAAGAGTGCGTTTAAAGTACTGAGTTTTTTAACTCCCCAGCCGCAGCTATGTATTCAGATAAAAGCATACCGCAATAGGGCATCATGGTATGTAAAGCCTATCGATTTAGTGCGCGGTGAAAATGCAGGTCTTGGTATGCATCTCTTTCATGAAATGATGGTCAGGTTAAAAAGATACACGACGCCCGGCTTAGAGCTTCATCTCGATAAAATTACACGTGAAGACCTGTTGGCAGTCATACATTATGGGGCTACACTCAGTGGCCGTAATTCAACGCTTTACAACGTGAGTCGCCAAATCAATTCACGGTTTTATTATGGAGAAATTCAATTAACGCAGCAAAGTGTGCGAATGAAAGGGTATTCGGCTGGTTTAGATACTGAAATTTATATAAGACAAAAGGACATGGCGTTTATTCGTAAGCACTTACCAATTTTAGATTTTGAGCAGTCAGTTATACGATTTGAATGAATGGCTGGTGATGAGGCTTGAAGTTATGAGTGCGGCTCACTAAAGTTAATAGTAGACATCAAATGAGTGAGCGGAACATGGTTGAGTTTCAAGCTAGCAACACAAGTAAATGCGACTTCATATCTGTCGTCACTCAAGGTGAGCTAACAACGCTTTCAAACCCACTTGCCGAAATCGATTTTACGAATACAGGTGTTACAAAAGACGGAGTGTGCGCACTTGCTAACTCATTGAGCTGGAGCGTAGAAGTTATCGCTCAGAGCCTAAACACTACATCAAGCAAGTTGATACGGCATAAGTCAAAAAAGCTAAATAAGCAATTGAGTGACAGCGCCCTTGATATTGCGAGACTTGGGCAGTTTGGTGTTAAGTACTTCGGTAATATTGAGAATTTCAACTGCTGGCTAGATACTCCGGTTTTACTGTTTAATGGCGAGCCTCCGCGTCATTATATGAACTCTATTCGCGGCCGCGAATTGATAAAGCAAACAGTTAATAAACTAAAATATAGCTACACAGTGTAATAGACGATTTAACTTTAGGGGCCGAAAAGTGGATACTAAAACTCATGCTAAGCAAGTTATTGAAACAGAGCTGCAATGAATACATTTAATTGCGCGAAGCTGGTCAAGCTCTCGCCAAGCAGGCTTCTTACATCAGCTCAATTTATACCCCAGAAGAACATGCTTCTGCGTTGGAAGTGCTAGAGTTATTGTCAGAAGATTATGAAAACAATATGTTATTAATAGATGAAGTTAGTGGTGTTACCAATTATTCAAAGCTTTAAGATTCTTACATCTTTCGCAACAATAACCGCATTTATCACAAACTAGCATCTTACAAACTTCGCAGGTCACATTTTTTCCAATTATTAATGGTGAATTCCCACACTTACCCTTACCACTAATGTATCCTCCACAATATGCGATAATGCTTATTTTATTATTGTTATTGTCGTAACCACTTAACAAACCTTCTCCTTTTAAATAAAATCTTCGAATATTGGTAAGGTTTGTTGAATACCTATTTTGCCAAATTTCATCTAATGTTGAAATAAGCTTCCAAATAATACATAAAGGATCAACTAAAGAAGCTGGTCTATGAGCTGTACTTAATTGGCTGAATAAGTTGTTACGTTCGCTATAAAAAAGTAATTTATAATAACCATTAGGTTTATATTGCTTTTTTTCAGCTGAGCTAATGTTAGTTATTGCCTCAATGAAGTGTTGGAATGTAAATAGATATAGCCAAGGAAGAGTGAGTTCTCCATTTTGTGATTTTTCAATTATTTTTTTAATAAACCATTTTTGCCAATTAGCTAACTGCTTATCATAGTAAGCTGGAAGTTTTGTACCCGAAATGACAAGTGCTGGAATAAGGTTTGTTTCCCTAGGGAACCAATTATCATGCCCAAAAAAGCCGGTAAAGTTTGAGAACTTACTTATCGCTTCTGTTTGGTTTGGAAACCACATTAAATTATTATTAAAAATCCAAATAGGCCATTTTGTCGACTCTCCGAAATCAACAGTTAAAGCTCGCTTGGTGAACTCCAACTGAAGGCTTTTCACTAAGTCATATGTCGTGAGGCCAAGAATTTTTATTGGTTGATTAGGTTTTACTGTATCCCTGCTAAAATCTTCTAACTTAAGGTAAGGTGATAATACGCCAAAGATAGAAACGTCCTGATTCAGGTGATCCTTTTTAAAGCGTTTAATAGTATATTCAACAAATGTATTTCCGTTGATAGTGCATCGTGCATTTTTAACATCTATTGGGGAGTTTGAGTTCATACATAAATCATGGGTTTGCCAAAGATTTGACTCCCCTGATATCTGGTGTTTTGCTACATCTGTAACTTTAACTTGTAGTTCAGATAAAAATTCTATAGTTATTAGCTCTGCAGCTCTAGCGGAGAGCATTTTTGCATTTTCATAGGGGGCATCACTCCTTGCCCACATTAAAGCTAAGTCTTTATCTTGAGGTGACATCGACTTATATTCTCTTAATACATGAGTTACTTCACTAGATAAAGTAACTATAGATGGTTCTACCTTTTTATATTCTTTGTTGAAGCGATCTTCTCTAATTTTCTTTGGAAGTATTTGGTATATTGGTGAGTCAGGTTCGATATCACACCATGATTTAGGAAAGAAAATATTTTCAGGTGTTGAGCTAAGTTCATACTCTTCAATAATATCTTTTATTAATGGAAACCAAGGTTTATTCATATCTAAAGATAATTTAAAACATAGCTGTAAACGGACTGATATATTAATCTCCTTTAGTTTTAAAAAGTCTAATATTGCTGAAACATTAGACTCATCTACAGTTAAATTTACAGCGCTAGCTGTAGGGCCTCGTTCCTCAGCAGTTAAATTAAACGTAACCCACTGGCCAGAAAACAACTTAGAAGGCGGGCAGAGTAATTCGGATTCATGTACGTAGATGCTGTCACCATCTATAGTTTTTAAAAAACCGTAATTGTTTTCTCTCCGAGTTTTGTTGTTATAACCACCATACCAATTTACCCGGCCAATTTTTCTTTCCTTAGTCAAAACGTCTTCTTTTTCAATTGCTCCTATATCTAGACTATATTTAGTAAGTTAAATGTTCCAGTTTAATTTTTTATTCTGTGTGAGTATTAACTAGGATTAATAGAAAGTAATCGGGTTCTTGACTTCACAGGGTAATTAATTTAGCTTTAGAAGAGACAAAATTGCAGTCGGCTACAGAGCATGTTTGCTCTAACTTTATACTCCGCTCCCAATCTATTGCACGGGAGGTTTCAGCTGCAAACCGGTAATGCCGGGTACTTTTGTGAAACCTAACTTCATTATTTTTGGAGAATACTATGTGCAGGATTGATGCGCCTTTTGGCAATATCACCTTCGATGAAAAAAACGACCCTAAAGAACGCTTCATACAAGCTCTGGATGAGTTTGATATACAAGGCAATTTCAGAACTTTAATGATTAAACACTTTTCAGATACATGGATGAATGTATTTAGAGGTGTATTAGCTCTTGAAGATGCTCTAGCTGAAACTCAATCCCATACATCAGAGTCTGCAAAGTGCATTTCTATCTTATTGACTCAACAGAAAACTATTGTAAATAGTATTGCAAGTTATTACGGATATTACCTACTCCCTTTGGATGATGAGGCAATAATTGCTTTTTTAAAGGACGTAGCTGACATTTATTACCCTAACGCACTGTTTGGGTTATTTAATGACGGTATGGATAAATGTGGTAGCTATATTATGTTTTCATCATGGTTGTACGGAAAGGATTACTGCCTCACTAAAGCATTTTTTGATGATACTTCATTATGTTTGTTGAATGATAGCGATAGAGCTTTTTTACTTTGGAGTTTCTTTGATGAAATATCTCATCGATTACAGTCACTAGATAGCAAGCGCTTATATAAAGCTATGGCTTATATAGCTAATTCAAACGTCGTGCAAGGGCCGCAAACTGAAGAAATAACTAATACTTCAACTAATATAATTCGTGGTTTAGATTTTATAAGGGCATGGATAACTTACGACTCTCAAGCTGGTAGATTTAATTATAAGTGGTTCGATTTTTTATACTTTTACAATAAGTCCTTCTCTAATCTTGATGATTCAATATCTCTTGAGCTTATAGATAGTGATGAAACTCAAGCTTTAAATTATGAATGGCTTGAAAACACTAAGCTAAAGCTTCAAGAATTACTTTATATAAATACTAACTTAGATAATGTTCCATCCGAAGAGCATGAACAGTGGGCTCGAGACCTAGACAGATACTTTAAAACGTTTACGTATCGTAACTTTGAGACGCACTATAACCACAACACCTCAAATATTTATAATTTATATAAGCGTAAAGACAATGCTCATCATGAGTTTTGTTTAAAATTGAAACCGCTACAGATATCGGCTTGGATTGAGTTTTCTATAAAAGAAGATTTTCGAAGGTTACTTGAATCAAAGCCTAGTCAGTCTCGAGGTGAATTAAAGGATAGCGTTGATTTATGGGGTTATGGTAAGTATTTCACCTTATGGAAAAAAGTATTTTTAGCCGCTCTAGAAGAGTTAGACTATCAAAGCAAACTACTAATTTTATCTTGTTCAATTCCTTTTAATAGCCGCCGAGCTGAAGATTTATATCCAGAATGCGCTGCTTGGTGGAATGAGCTTTTTACCGACTTGATTGCCTCTAAGGATTTTTCTAAATCGTTAATTCCTGATTGGACTGTTGTAGCAATGGACAGGCTAAAACAAGAAGAGATGGTTTCCTATATAGATAAAAGTATTGGGATAATACGTGGTGAAATCGTAAAAGAGGAGAATGAAGAAAATTTAGAGGCATATCATCAAAAACTTGTTAGGTTACTTAGTTTTTTAGATCGTTCTGCACCAGATAAAGCTTTACGACATCGCCTTTTTCTAATGCGCTCTTCGACCGAACCATTCTCTGATGAGGCTCTTTCAAAGTTTGATTATTCGTATGAGCAAAAAGGTTTTAGCAAATGGTACGATTCTTTAAAACAACTAGCAGCAGATCAGTGTGCAAAAAAAATAAATGAGCATAGAAATCTTACAGCAGCTAAGCATAAACAATTTCAAGAAGACTTTTATGTACAATTTTCCCAACAATTAGCTGAATTTTTCCTAAGCCGCCTTCGTCTTCGTAGAGGTGAAAAAGCTAAAGATGATAAATATGAAACGAGCCAAGTAACAGAGCAATCATCAATTTGGAGGCAAGGTTACTTAAAAGCTCTTACTGAATTAGGTTTAGACTTGAATGGAAAAGTCCATAAAACAGTCAACTTCACTAAAAAATCAGATCCCAATGAGGATGTGCGAGCTATTGCCAGCGAGTGTTATAAGGCAGTTCGAAGACATGCTAAGAAAGATCCCACTATTCAAGATATAAAAAGAAGCATCAATGCTGCTGAATGGTGGCTTCTTATGTGTCAGCGAACTGAGTTAGGTTATGAAACTGACTCTGAAAAGGCCGTAAGAACTAGGCGTAATCTAATGCGCAACCCATAACTATTAATTACCTTTTATCTAAAAACTAAACTTGGTGTACTAGAGCCTGATGCCCTTACTTTGACGCTAGTCGTCCGCCATGTAAAAACTTTACGGTCAATATGGCCAGTCAAGGAGTATACGTATGCCTAATTTTTCTGAAAATTTATTTAAAAAACACATTAAACAAATAGAAGTTGATATTGAGTCTGACTACCAAATGTTGAAATTTGGGTCAGGTGTTCATGATGACCAAGCTCGAATAGCTCAGTCAGGTATTACGACATGTAAAAAGTGTGTCTCTGGTGATGGTATTAAAAAGCGAATTTACGGTAGCTCTATTGAAGCAGAAAGAGCTGCTGATGATTTCTATGAGCGCTCCAATCGAGAGCTCGAAACTTATAGATGTCCCGTAGGTAGTGGTTGGCATTTGAGAAAGCCTAGATATAGATAGAGAATTTCACTTGTTTATGATTCCCAAACTTTAATTATGGCTAATAATAGAGAACTCATTTTTAATAAATAGATTCCCAATCTATAAATTAAAATTGGATAAAGGAAAATGAGTATTTTGAGGCTGCATTTTCCCAAACTTAAATAACTCTGATCATAATTGTAGATCTCGAATAAAGAATGCAACTATCGGAATTAAGTTTGCAACTGTGATCATGTAATTAAGTGGGTTAACGTTTTAATTAAGATGGTTAACTTATTTAAGTGGGTTAACACAACTTTCAAAAGGTGAGTATTTTGCTCACCTTTTTTGTTTTGACGATCAGATATATTATTTTTTACTTCAATATAGTTGGTTCGCGTTCACGACAAAGGTAAAAAGAACGTTTGGTTCCAATCAGTCTGCTAGGGTGTGAATGGTTAGCTTTTTATATTGGTAAGATTCGCCCAATGTTCGTATTCACTGGTTCAGAAAAGGCATTGTTTCTGGCTAAAAATGGCAAACTCTATGTGCCGGGCAAGTTGCCTGATATGGCATCACAGTATGCCAAACTTGCAGGTTTGACCGCAGTGGAGCGTGCCACCTATACCGCCACAATAATGTTAGACAATGGTGCTAATTTACGCCACTTTCAATAGATGCGGGGCCATGCCCGTATCCTCACTACACCGTTATATACTCATGTAAGTCGTAAGAAGCTGTCAGAGGTTTATGAAGCTACAAATCACTCTGCGGAAGGGGGGAGTGGTGTTTTAATAATTCAAAACTGACACTTGATATTGGTAAAAGCACTGTAATAATATACAGTGTCGATTTAAATCGACTTAACTGTCATTATTAACCTTTAAAAATATTAATAATAAGCTTTCATGGATAGAAAGTGATGCATATCCAATCACAAATCTTTCCTGCAAAGCAACTCCAATAATGAGAGGTTGCTGACAGTTGGTTAAGTTACATGAAGTAGATCCTAGAGAACAGGACGGTAGAGATACTTTATCTAGGTATAAAGCCCAAACTAGAGCTGCTAGTTTAGCCACTTTAGAAATTCTAGAAAATAATACTGTTGATCGAGTGTTTTGCGATTGGCATGACGACTTCGTTGTTAGAAAGATTATTGACGGGAAAACGTATTATCACTTTTTTCAGGTTAAAACTAAGAAAAGAAGAAATGCACAATGGTCGCTAATAGATATTTTTGGGATAAACAATAAAAAAAAGCCTGAAGATATCGTTGAGAGAATTACGGATAGCTTTGCTGGAAAACTTTTGATTCATACTGTCAATTTTTCAGCTTCGTGTGAAAAAGTTATTTTTCTAACCAACATCCATGTCAAAGACGAAGTTGAAGATCTGCTGGAAGCGTTAGATGAAGAAGATTTTACAAATAAAACCTTAGCAGCTCTAGTTGAGCATTTTAACAATTGTTTCAGTGACGAAACTCAATTGTATAAAGAACATGAAGTTAAATCTTTAATCTCAAAGTTTGGAATAGATCCGGGTGTCGAATACTTAAAAGTAGAAGGCGCTATATTCGAGTCTATTGCCAGAGAAAAAATCTTTCTGTACAGCGAAATTGATCTTCAGTATATGGAAGCAAGAGAGATTATTGATAACTTGATGGCTTTGGTAGAAAGCAAATCTGTGGGAGTTTTGCCGAAATCGTTAGATGAAAAAACCTTGGATGAATTAGCTGGGGTTGGCATTGATGAATTGCTGGAAGTCTTGAGTTTATCGAAAATTGGCTACGATATGCTAACTAGTGGTGGTGACACAAAGGCGCTAAAAAACCTTTCAATATTACAGCGGATTTTAAAGAAAACTGATACACCAAAGCAACTCATTGACTATGCAGCAAAATGCAAAACTGAATGGGACATTTGGTATAGGAAGTACAGGCACGATGTACCTGACTTTAATTTAATGATGCTGGAATCTAAGTTATCGGACGCTGTAAAACAGAGAATAGTGACAGGGTTTGGATTTACTGAATTAAAAGAAGATGTAGAAAGAATATTTAGTGACTTAAAAAAGGAAAAGTGCTTCACAGCTTTAAGTGAAGAGATTGTTTTAGGTGGATTGTTCTCAGTAATGGTGAGGTCTCAATAAATTATGGATATAGAAGAGTTTTTTGAGGTAGCCAAAGCTTCAAATCTTAGAATTCAACTTGATGAAGTAAAGACTGTTAGGTCACATAGGCTGAGTAATGAAGCTTTATTTCACTTACCTTTTATTTCTATGGTTGTTTTGTTGATGGCAAAAGAGAGGCGGAAACCTAACACTCCAGAATTGGGACAATTAGTTGGAGAGTGCATAGAAAGGTCGATTAAAGAGTTTAAAGGTTCTTCTCAGCATTTAGGCTGGTCTGCAAATCTCCGAGTGAGAACGGTAAAAGCACTTTCGTTTTTGGAAATAGCGAAATTGGTTTCGGTTAATAACAGAAAGACTAAATTAGAAGCTACTGAATTAGGCAAAAAAGTAATTAACAAGGCCATAGATGAGAAATCAGACTTGTCTTACAACCTGCTTTTAATTCAAAGACATTATCGAAATATATGCAGAGAAAAACAAATGGAGCTTGAATTAGCATGAAGTTAGAAAGTCTAAAAGTGTATGCTCGTGGCAGCAATGGATGGGGATCAAGTGAGCTTACATTTGCTAAATCTATCACTCAGTTGTACGGGCCAAATGGCTCAGGAAAAACCCCTCTTGTGCAGTCAATAGCCTTTTGTTTAGGCTACCCGTGCGAATTTAGAGATGATATTTATGTTCACTGTGAAAGTGTTGTGTTAACAGTATCTTTAAATGGGAAAAAATATAAATTAAAGCGTCAATATTCGCGAGAGTTTGACATTCAAGTTTTGGAGCCAACAGGTACTAATCAACGATTTTTTAAAGAGGGCGATTATAGCCGTTATTTATTTGAAGTATTTGGGTATGAATTCCCTCATTTGGTGACTAACTCCAATACACACACGCACCCTTATTTATCGACAGTATTACCAATTTTTTATTTAGATCAAGATATTGGATATACAGATTTTTATAAGTCTCCGGGCAGTAATTTCATTAGAGATCAATTTTCAGAGGCTGTCAGGATTTGTGTAAACCTACCTTCAAAGAATTCCTTTGATAAGAAAAAAAGTGCCATTGATGCGAAAAAGGCTGTTGAGCGATTGGATAATAAAGTTCATCGCTTAAAAGGATTGTATGAAGATGCGTTAAATGAAAGTGAGAGTGGTAAATTAAATATTGTTGAAGTTGATAACCAATTAGATTTGCTTAAGGCAAAAATTGAAGAGTTAAAGTCGAGTAAGAACTTAAAGCTTGATGCTACGGATAATATAGACAGATTGCTTTCCTCTAAAATGACACAAGTTAGGCTGCTAAAGGAAGAGCTTGATTTATTAGAAAGTAAATGCGCCAGTATATCGACTATTCGTTCTGAAATTGAAGTGGAAATAAATACGCTATCTCTAAATGAAGAGGCCAGAAGGGTTTTTAAATCTTTTGCTGATATTTGTTCTGTTGATGGGTGTGGCCTATTTCTTGGTAGTTCGGAGTCATACGGTAAAAATCTTCTTTATCTAAAAGATCAAATAAAAGATTTAGAAATTAGTAGCGTAAGTTCCGAAAAAAGAATTGAGGCTATTAAAGTTGAATTGAAAACACACTTGGATGATATAGAAACCCTAAACAAAGAAAGAGAAAATGCTGTAGATGATGATGGCCTATCTGCGCTGGTAGAGTCTATTCATATAAGTTTATCTGAGATTGTTTCCTTAGAAATTAAAAAGCGGGAATTAGAAAATATTAATGTACTCGAAGAAAAATATATTGCCGCAGAGAGAGAAAGAGATAACGCCATAAGTAAGCAGGAATCTTTAGGCTCTGGAATTAACAAATCTTCAATTGAGTTGATCAGGTTCCAATCTAACCTAAAGAATTCAATATCAAACTGGAAGAATGTGATTAACACTAAAAATGTTTCTGACAATATTGATTTATATGATGGATTCAAAGCTAGTTTTGGTGGAGAAAAGCTTAATCAAATAAAAGGAAGTACGAAACTAAGAGTCGTTTTAGCTTATCACGCTGCTTTGTTTGAACAAATTGTTAAGTTAAACCCTATGGGTATAAGGTTTTTGATTCTTGATACTCCAAGACAGCATGATATTAGTGCAGAAGATTTAGATCAGTTTATCAAGGCACTGAAAATTTTGGCTGATGAGAATAATGTTCAAGTCGTTTTCTCAACTACCGAATATAAATACGAATCTGGAAATGGTGATAAAGATTGGTTGCCGTCATACGATGATGAATCATTTGATCAGACAATGTATTTAGGTAAATAAAACTTAGACAGCAGACTTAAGCTTCTGGATCGTAGTTCGTACTAATTTATATGCAGGCACGATACTATGATCCAGTCACAGATCGTTTTTACTCTAATTTGCAGTAGCTTATATCTGAGCTTACAGCATAAGCAAATAGGTTTAGATTTTATCTGACAGACAGCTATGAGCGAATGGCTGCTCTTTACGATTTCTTTAGCGAGCAAGTTAGTCTTTTACTTTGTATTTTGTTAACGATGCTGAGCTAAAAAACTGAATATAAATATAGCTTATACAACTTTCTTGTATAACCAGAAAAACGAATTACGGAGAATTATGATAGTACTTAACCTTAGGGATAAAAATTTATTTGGCAATGAAGCGGGTGAAGACGAAAGTTTAGATATCTTAAATTCATACTATGTAGACAATGATGATTTTTATGATTTTTTTGATGCAGCAACACCATTAAGTGTTGTTAGTGCTAGAAAAGGCATGGGGAAATCAGCTCTACTTTCTAGATTGGAATATCGGTTAAGGGAAGAAGAGGAATATTTATCTCCATTAGTTGTTCGAGTAACTGGTAATGAATTACTGGGGTTAGGGGATTTTTCAGCGAAAGATCAAGCATATCTCGAAAACTATTGGAAAAGAATCATTTGCAAAAAAATAATAATTGAAATTGGCTGTCAAATAAACCTAGCTTTATCTAGTAATAGCATAACGATGGTAGAAGTAGCTGAACTAGATGGTTTGAAGTCGAAGAACTTAATAGGTGGAATGGTTTCAAGACTGAAAGGAAAGATACCTTTAATAAAACAAGAGGTAACATCAAACATACCCGAAAACTTAGAGAGTGTTTTAAATGCTTACCAAGAAAGTCATAAAAACTCTAAAGTATGGTTATTGGTTGATGACATTGATGCTAAGTATGTAGATACCGAAGAATATCAAGCACGAATTGGTTCTTTTTTTAGTGCTATTCGTTCTATAGCTTTTGATATGAAGCAGCTAAATATCCGAGCGACAGTTAGATCGGACGTTTGGCAAAACTTGCGTTATTTAGAAGATCTTGATAAATGGGAACAGTATATTCTTCCAATTACTTGGACAAATCGGTATTTGCGTGACATGCTTGCAAATAAAATATTGTCATATATACAACGCAATCATGAAGGCTCACCTGAAGCAAAACTTAGTTATTCATCAGACTACAATAGGTTATTTCAAATAGCATTTGAGCACCCGATTAGCTGGGCTGGAAAAAGAGAAACTTCAATGTTTGATGCTATTGCGTCATTCTCAAATAAAAGACCTCGGTGGGTAAGTCAACTTTGTCGAATGTCAGCAGTTCAATCGAAGAAAAACAATTCTAGAAGTCAAAAAATAAAACTCAGTGATATTAATGATATATTAGAAGAGTTTGGTAAAAATAGAAAAAGTGACTTGCTAAAAGAGCATAAGCATCAATTTACTGAGTTAGACGCTCTAATTGACTGTTTTAGAGCTAAAGATATTCACTATACATATAATGAATTGGTTGATTTACTAGAAACTAATTTCATTCGAGGGCGAACAATAGAGGATGTACCACCAGTCGATGGGATTAAATACAATTCAGCAGAAGACTTAGGTGCATTTTTATATAAACTTGGGTTCATTTCACGTAAACATGATGATGGACGCACGTTTACCCATTATCAAGAAAATCCAGACTTATATAGAACCATTCAAAATAGAGAAAATAAAATAGTTTGGGCTGTACATATTTCATATCGTAAGTACTTGAATATAGGTTGAATTCAGCTGGTAAATCACTTAAGAGGACTAAAATAGTTGGGTTTACAATTTTTGCCAACAATTTTAAGCCTATTAGTGATGTGTGAAGATCCGCAATTGGCACATACAACGTGGTAACAGCATTGCACATGGTTTCAACCGCTATGCTTTTACCAATAATAATCCGTATAAATACACTAACCCTGATGGGGAATTTGTTTTCCTTACAATTGCTGCTGTTCGAGCTGCGATTGTAACTCCACCATAAAATGAAACAGTTCATAAGTAGAATTTTCCATTAATTGAAATAGGAAAATTGACGATGAGAAAATCTAAGTTCACCCAAAAGCAAAATACTGCTAGGGTTGGAATGATCTAAACCTTTTGAATACAAAGCCTCGCACTCGCGGGGCTTTGCTCTTCTGGGTTAGCTGTCTATTGGTCCGAACATCTCAATACCTGATCGTGCCACTCTTGGGAAATATGCTGATATTTCACCATCGATCTGCTCTCTACAAAGCTTATAACTGCCAATCGTTTGTCTCATTTGATAAAAGTTTATGCCGCCTTCTCTGTTACTCAATGCATTTACAACTGTATGGATAATAGAATCGGGGCATCTAAGGCCGAATGTAATATCGATCATAGCAAGTGGTGAGTCATTTAATCCAATTTTATCAAAAAGCCTCCATTCATCTTCATATTCCCAAGGTGTTGCTTTTCTTAATAATACACTTTCGTCTAGCTGATTTTGGGCTTCCGGATCTTTATCAAGTATTGCTTTGGCTATTAGGCTGGTGTGCAGAATTCGATTATCGTTGTATATAACTTTTCGAAGAGCAGGCTTTGGATTTCGATCTAAATTGTACCCGATGCAGATTCCTTGATGTTGATCACCATAATGGCTCCAAAGTAGCGAGTTTTCGTAAGTCGAAGAGAAACAGCAAACCCCTTTTCGATATTTATTCAAAAGCTCTCTTTGTATTTCACATCGTAAAAGCCAGTTTTGCGCTTGTTGCTTATTTATTCCTTGTTCGTCGTAATCAGGGTTTGTAGCATAATATGCAATTCTAGCTAGTTCATCTTGTGCTGTTTTTACACCCAAATTCTTCGCGTAGTCTTTACTTCCTTCATCACTGATTTTTGCTGAATTCAAAGAAGCAAGAGTTTCCGCTTCGACTCTATTTTTAACTAGTACTGTTAAAATATCGCTCAACTCTTCATTGGTTGAGTCAGACTGAATCGTTGGTTGGCAATCCATTGGGTCATTAAATGAATTTGGGTTAGCGAAATACAATTGATCCATACAAAGGCTATCAATTGTTAGGTTGCTAAAATTTCTATATCGGTAAACTTTTTCTGGTTGTTCCATTTCCATGTATTACGTCAAGGTTATCTTAATCAGTTAATCTACACTGTGTAGAATCCATTGTGAATAAAGCTGTCAAAATATCTTCTGCATGTGAATGTCATAAGAGGAATGTATTTATTTAATCAATATCTGATTTTAAATCGATAACCATGAGAAATATGCGTATTCGTATAATCAAAAAATATCACAAAATATTTGATGTTTTTTCAATTGTTTATGAAGTCTAAATAATTAATAGAAAATTATAATATTTATTTTTATAAATATTAATTACTTAAAATTCAATGCCTTATACAGATATGCAAGTTGTGCTGTTCAAAATTTAGATCTACGATCACGTTCGTATTTAAACGAATTTGAGTAGACAAAATGAAAAACATCAAACTTCCAACTCTAAGTTATTTCATTCGCCAAATTTATATTTCCCAAGTCAAAAGATTTTCATGGGTAAGGCGGGTGAATGCTTTTAAAATTTAATAAGGCCCTTAAAACGCTTGATAAATGGCATGATGCGTTAGATAAGAAGCAATACGAGCCTCTAATTAAAGTGTGGAGCGGTCCTAAGGGTACAAGAAGGCATTTGTACAAAGGCGCTAAGAGCAAACGCAACCACCATTTCTTAAGCGATGGTGAAAGACGCTTAGGCATCATAAGAGATTCCTTGCCGGAAACCGTTAATTACTTTGAGCAATATCCATTGTGGGACTTAGAGCTATGTGTTCGTATCGCAATCGATATGGGTATCAAGTATCCGTGCGATGAAGAAGGTGAAGCCTATGTGCTCAGTACCGACTTCTATTGTCTAGAGGCAGATTTAAACGACAAAAACCTCGCAACAAAAGAGGTCGCCAGAACATATAAAACGCTGGATTCGCTGGATAGAGAAATCAAGCACCCTGTATCTGTTACGCGTACTCTGCAAAAACTTGAGTTGGAAAGACGATACTATGAAGACAAACAGATACCGTTTGTTTTGGAAACTGACCACAACGTCAGCGTTAACTGTGCATACAATTTAAAGTGGTCCAAGGGGTGCTTGAAATACATTCACGAGATTAAGCACCATCAACAGCCATTTTTTATGGCGTTTGTTGAGATGGCAAGCCTGTACTTTGAAACACCGTTACAAGAGGTTATTCAGCGAGTCAGTCATCGATTGGGACTCAGTTATGACGATGGCTTCGGCCTGTTCCAGTGGGGCATATGGTCTCATCAATTACCGATTGATTTAGATATAAAAATTGATGTGTTTAAGCCAGTTCCTTTATTGGAGGTCGCTTAATCATGTTCCGTAAACATACAGAAATCATCACGCCAACAGGCTCACTACACCTGCGTATAGTCCATGCAACCCGCGATAAGGTCGCTTATTACGATTTGAATAAATCGGTGGTTAAACGCAAACCGAGAGTGGACAAACCCTTACAAAAAAGACGCTCACGCCTTCAAAGCAAACCACTAACAATGGATGCACAAAAGTTAGCCGATATGTTGTCGCATTACCAATATGAAATCCGTGGGATTGAATATGACAACGGCCTTTACGTACCGCGTAGCAAGTCTCCAAATGAGCAGCTAGAAATCAAACTAAAAAGGCGGGATAACGCTCGATTTAACTATGACCTGATAAAGCCTATTGTTGAGGATTCAGAAAAAACCTATGAATACCTGTATACCGACAGAGGTACTGAACTTATCAAGGAAATCAGCGCTGAAAGTGGCGTAAATGCAGCGCAAATATCCAGATTACTTGCACAGTACTTTTATCGTGGTAGCTGTTTCAACGCGATGTATCCGGATTATCGAAAATGTGGCAGCAACTTTGTGCTACCGCTTGTCCCGACTGAGGGAATGTCTAAGCGTGGCAGAAAATCATCAGATACCTATTTTCGTGGGCGCACCAAGCTAGACGAAGACAATATTCTCAAGCACTTGGAAAGATTAGGTAAAAAGAAATTCAAGCGAATGCCTCATACCAAACAGTATGAGGTGTATGACTTCTATTTTCAGTCAAAAAAAGAGAAGTACATTGATGAAGACGGAAAGGAAATTGTCGAGCGTAAACCGCTGGAAGAGAATGAGTGTATTAGCTATGACCAATACTATACCTTTGTTAGAGCGGCTGAAAAAGAAGGGCGACTGAAGTGGCAGCAAAAAGGTGATAAGCGGTATCTATCTGAATACCGCGCTAAGCTAAAACGTGCCCGTTCAGATGTGCCGGGTCCAGCATTTCGTTATGAGGTAGATGCCACGATTGAAGATGTTTATCTTATCTACCCGTACAACAAAAAAGAGCGCTTATCATCTGGCAGACCCACTGTATACCGTGTGATGGATGTGGACTCAGGGATGACGGTAGGCTTTCACGTTGGGATTGGTGGCCCCAACTGGCGCGGAGTCATGCAGGCACTTTACAATGCTTTCACAGATAAAGTGGAATTCTGCAAACAGTTTGGTGTCGATATCACGCATAAAGATTGGCCCTGTAACCTGCTGTGTACGGAACTTGCCATTGATAATGGTGTGGAATATCCCAAGAAAAACATGATGCAGTTGCTTGATGAGAAAATGGGCATTGACTGTATCAACTATTTGCAAATTTATGCTGGTTACACCAAAGGTACTGTGGAAGGTGAGTTTCAGCATACCAAAAACGACATCATCCAATTCATGCCGGGACTGGTTGAACGCATACCCGAAAAAGGCGATACGCACGCTTCGAACCTCGCAGTGTATGACTACGACAAGTTTGTGCAATTGCTGATCATAAACACCATCATCAGAAATAACTTTGTGCCAAAACCGAGAGTATCCAGCAAAGCAATGGAAGTGGAAGGTGTGCGTGCAACTTCCAGAGCTAGGTGGAACTTTGGGCTGCGCCATTACATGAACAATGGACGAGGCATGACTATGAAAAAAGAAGATGTCATGTTCAAGCTACTACCTCGGAGTCGGGCAGCAACTACTGCAAAGGGGATTAAGTACCGCAACGTTTACTACCACTGCGAACATGCGGCACGACAAGGCTGGCTTAATGCAAACCCAAAACGCCCAGTGAAGAAATTAGACATCCGTTACTTTGATGGCTCTACTGACAAGATTTGGTACAAGCATGAAGGCGTTGTTTATGAAGCAACACTCAACACCGAACAGGACGATACCTTTGAAGGTGTTACTTGGTTCGATGTGTCGCATAAACAATCTCAGAAGAAAACGGCTCTAGCTGAACAACAACGCGAACTCCGGCAAGCCCGCTTCATACAGAAGAACAATACGCAACGGCTCACCAAAGAAGCGTTGGATGCGCTTAAAGATTTGACAAGGCCTAAGGCCAAATCATCGCAATCTACGGTTAAAGCATTGAAGGAAATTACCAAGGCGAATATGGATAGGCAGACCGCCTCCATGATTAGCACGTTGATGGTAGGTGAGTCGAAATCCAAAGAAGAAACAGTATCGATGGAGACGTTGCAGTCTTCAATGATGCGCCAAATGCAGCAGATGTATCCCTCATCTGGGCAAAATCAATAGGAAAAAATAACCATGAAGGAGACAACATTAAATATAAATAAGGTAAAAACATGCAAATTTTAGAAGCACAACCAGTGGCTGTAAAAGCGGAATATATTCCTCACAACATCACTGCCTATAACAACAATCCGTTGATTGAAGCGATTCGACCAGCAAAGAGTTTGGAGGCATTCACTAAGGCGATTTTGGTTAATCATAACGTTGATGTAAGCGTTACTCAGATGAGTGACTTCGACAGGGAGTTAATGATTGAATTAATCCCACTGACCTTTGTGCCATCGCCTAAGACGTTTAAAATTTATAGGCACATCGTCAAAGCAATCATGGTGGGGTACTTGCATAGAAGACCTTTCACTATCGATTACAACATCATGCAAAGTGAAATTGGGAAAGGTAAAGACTATGAAATGCCAAGCGCGATTAATTTATCAACGTGTATCTCGCATATCGGTATTAGTGGCGGGGGCAAAACCAAGACGATAGATAAGTGTTTGAGCTTGCTGCCACAGGTTATCGAACACAATGAATACAAAGGTCACTTGTTTCGTAAGGAGCAGGTTGTTTATGTCAAGTTTGAGGCTCCCGCGACTAAAACCAAAAAGGGTTTTATTCTCAATTTTTTCTTTGCAATCGACCAGCTACTAGGCTCTAGCCATTACGAGCTTTGGAAAGATTCCAAGGCGAATAATTCAGCCTTTGTGATTGAGGCAAAGAAAGTGGCAATGAAGTACAACATTGGCATTGTTTTCATTGATGAAATACAGCGCTGCGTCTATGACCGTAATGATGCTAAAGATGAAAACCGGTCAACACTGAATTTTATCGACGCGTTTTTTAATAGCATTGGCATCCCTATGATTGTGGCAGGCACCTATGCCGCGTGGCCTTTATTCCAAACTACCATGTCTACCTCTAGACGTATTTCATCAGGTATATCTGAGCGTTGTGATGGAATTGAGACAACTGTGTATGATCCTGTTACCAAAAAACACATTGCCAATCCGTTTTGGAATTACTACGTGCAGTGCTATTACAAGCCTCACTTGCTGCGAAATCCGTTCACGTTTACTAATGAGATAACCTCAGCGTTAAATTTCTATAGTTGCGGTATTCCCGCACTATTCATTCGTCTGATAAAGCTTTGCTATGAAGAAGCGATTTACTCTGGATTAGAAACTATTTCAGTAGATCTTATTCGTGATGTCTATGCCGATCAATTTTACCTGTTGGCGGACGCACTTCATGCATTGAGGGAAGGTGAAGTAAGCACATTTGAGGATTTGATTAAACCGCATATCAAGCTGCTTAACCCTGCAAAAGCGGGTGAAGATATGAGTACAGCGGACGTTGTTGAACAGTATTGTATTGACAGTGATGTACCTAACCCACCGGGTATGAGTGATGAAGGCGTAGTGATTGATATGCCAGCGGCTAAAAGTACGTTGATACCAGCTGATGATTTTAGAAATTTATCAGGATTAAGTCGGCAGGAAATTGCTGCCAAGTTGGGTGAAGTGAAATCATGAGCAGTGTAGTACGCAAACCGCAAATCAATGCATATCCGTTTGAGGGCGAGCATGTCATCAGCTTGATGGTTAGACATCATCAATATTCAGGTATTAGGCGATGGGATAACGCGACTAACCCGATCTCAATTGATTATAAGACGGTGGTGCCACATTATGTATTGAGGCCCTTATATCGAGATGTTTACGATGCATTTTCGCCTAGCATCGACTATGAAACGTTTTTAGAAAGACACACCCTTTATCGGTATTACGCTCCATTCTTACCAGCAACACTGTTAACACAATCTGGCGATAAGCCGTTGTTTGTTAGCAATATCAATCGCGTTAAGTATGCTGCCCATTGGCGGCATTGCTCGGAGTGCGTTAAGGAGGATATGGACACTATTGGTGAAACTTACTATCACATAGAACATCAATTAGCTGGTATGAGTTATTGCATTAAGCATCAGACACCGTTGTTTGTCGCTTGTGATAGATGCCATGATTCTGGGCGCTATCTCAATAGTATTGGTTTACCGCATGGTAGCAACTGTCCTAAGTGCGATATGGGGTACGATAACCTTGATGGTTACATGGATGATGATATCGATTGGGTATTAAGGACATCCGCAAGGCTGCTCAAACATGAGTTTCCAAACTTGAACTTGCAGCGACTGCAACGCGCCTATCGGGACTATATTGGATTAGATACGTTCACTAACGTTTCTTCACGCAAGGACACCCTAATAATTGCTGAGGCACAACGGGCGTTGGATAACCACTTTGCACCTGAGCTATATGAGCGTCTTCTGATACTTGACGGTTATCAGGGAAACCGAAAATTCCGAGAATTATTCGTGTCGTATTTAGCATACAAGGACAAACTCACGTTACCGATATGTCACTTGCTGATGATAAGGATGTTATTTGGTGAGATTGAAAACATCCCGAATTTGATGAGCTAATAAACTATGAGCTACCCAGTTTATTACCCCACACCAATTAAAGGTGAAACGGTTTTTAGCTGGGTAGCGCGTGCGCATAGTTACTCTGGTTATCCGAGCTTTCGCAACCAATCGTTAAAAGCTCTTCAGATAAAAACCGAATTAGCTAGCACCGAATTTCCTTCCTATATTGCAAAACTGGCACAAAGCTCTTGTGTGGATGAACAATGGATCGTTCAGTTCATGACCGGGATTAACTACTACCGACCTTTTCAAACCCAAGCCCAGTTCCAGCAACTTCAAACAGATTTACTCAGTGGTAATACTGCCTCCACGTACTCCCGTTATGGCATGGTAGCGAACCGCTTGTTAACGGAACCTGTCCTTAAATCGTGCCCTGCCTGCGTGACGTATGATGAAGCACAGCATGGATTTGCGTATTGGCATGTAATTCATCAACTGGCAGGTGTGACTTGCTGCCCTCTGCATGGCGTAAAGCTTCACTCAGAAAAACGTATACGTTCCTTTGCTGCGCAACCAGAGACTAGTGAGGTTGTTGATGCCAGTATAAGTGAGTTCAACCTTTCTACCTGTATCGCCTTGGCGTTTATCGATGAGCCTATTTCTTTTGCAAAAGATGATTTAGTGCGCGTGCTTAAGAACCGATTATTGGAAATGGGCATGGTGACGGCCTGTGGCAATATCCGAAAGCGATTGCTGGTGCCAATGATGATTGAAGAGATAGGAAAGCTTTCAGATTGTGTCCATTTTAAACGACTAGCGTGCGGCTTAATGCGCGGTAGCTATCCTGCGAATCTATTTTATCAACCTCATCACCAATACCATCCACTGAAATACTACTTTCTAATTCACTGCTTATTTGGCTCGTGGGAAAGTTTTAAAGCTGCGATGGAGGCTCTGCCTGAGGAAGAGCCTAAAACGCCCATAGAGCCATCTCAGTGTCCTTCCTCACTCATTGATAACTCACTCATCATCAAATGCCTAAAAGATGGAGAAAGCATGAGGAAAATCGCTGCAAAAACAGTCAAAAGCATTACTTACATTAAAAAAGTTGCAGCTAATAATCAGATTGCAGTGGATAAGCGCCCCTCAAAGATATTTTCTTTTGATGAGCGTGACATTTGGCGAAAACTTGTTGTAGGTGAAACTTGTACAGAAATAGCAAAAGAGTTTGAAATATCAGTTGGTGCAGTGGAGCAGATTCTTCGTAAACATCAGTACCTGAAGCCACTAAGAAAAAAAATTTGGTCCTATAAAGAACTGTGCAACCACCGAGCAATACTTAAATCATATTTTGAGGTTAACCCTCAGCACACAAGAAAACAGTTTAGAGACGCTAACAGCGCTTCTTATATGTGGCTTTATCGCCATGACAAAGAATGGCTAGCTGCAAATTTACCTGAGAAGGTTAAACGAATTTATTGGCCTAGGAAAATGGAGTAAAGTGATGGATGTGCAAATTAAAGATTGGTATGTAATTCAAACATTTTGTGATAATGAGTTATTAGCTGAAAACTTGTGGGGAATAGTCGTGCAAGATAAAACGGGCCGTTTTCAACCTCAAGACTATATATGTACCTCACCAATCCAAGAGTTTAATCAGAAAGCTAATAGTTTTAAAACTAAAAGCGGAACGATTTATGTTGTTATAGGTGATGGCAAAACTGTGAGAGCAAATATAAAGGAGTTTATGCTACTGAAGCAAGGTGTATCACCACTTGAATTGGGGCTGCCTAAAAAGAAAAATTGACTTTAACTCCATATAAAATAAGAGTAAAACTTCTAATTTAAAGAGCCTTAGGGTAAGCTTTTTACATATTTCTACCTATTACAACGCTTCACCACAAAGCGTTTTATCAAATGGATATTTGAGTGCCTCACAACAACAGAACGACATTAAACCGTTGGGTTTCAATTACTCTAAATGCTCTCGTAGCTTCAATGATTGTCATGTATTTGGCTAGCTTAAAGTCAATACAAAAAATTTACACTGAATTTGGAAGCTTTCTCCAGACACATGAAATTCTTTACATTTTATTTTCATTTCTAGCTGGGGTAGGAATAAAGCTATTTTTGGACCGAATGTATGTAACTCATCAAAAGCGCTTAAATCTATTAGGGACTAAAGAATTCCCATCATTGGTTACTTCAATTGTAATGTGCTTAGTTTTACTAAATATATTTCAGATGGGGTTTGAACTACCTGAGTTCGAAGCTTTGAAGGGGTCTATAGAAAGTCTCACACTAACAATGCTGGGTGTATGTTCAGTAATATTTCAACAATATGGGTTTAATAAATTATCTGAAAAAAAGATTATAAGAATATTTTTAATTAATGTTGGTACTCTGTTATTTCTCATATCTATTTTTGTTGAGCCAATTCTTCTAAAAACATTATTAATTTATTTTCTTATAGTATTTTCCTTACTCGTCTTTGGCCTACCAATGGAAAAAAATATTGAAAAAAGCCAGAAAGAAAAAATTGAAATAGAGCAACTCAAAACATTAGAAGACTTTAAACAATGGTTTAAAGATGACTCTATTATTGAAAGTATTGAACAATTAGAACCAGATTTAAAAATACATACTCAAAGAATTTCAGATAACTTGCTGAGAAAACACTCATCAGGAGATGAGAGTAACTTGGCACAACACATAGCATTATGTGGCCCTTTTGGCTGTGGCAAGAGCAGCGTTATAAAGTGTATAGCTAATAACTTGTTGAATGATGAAAGCGTAGCTAAATGGATCCATAGTGATATTTCTACATGGGGAGCAGAGAACGCAGCTCATATGATACTGAATAATGTCGTTGATGATATCAACGAACATATAGAAATGTGTTCGTTCAGAGCTTTACCTCAACACTATTTAGCGGCAATGAAAGAAAGTGGAGGCACATTTAAAATAATAACAGCCTTCCTTTCTAAGCACATTGACATAGAAAAAGAGTTTCTTCGATTAAATGGCTTTTTGAAAGCAAACAACTATCAATTATTGATTACTTTACAGGATGTTGATAGAGGCGAACATTCATCAAATGAAGTAAGGCTAAACCAAGTAGCTTCTTTGCTTGATCGCTTGAAAGACAGTGTTCTAACAAATATAAACTTTATTATTGCTATACGAAGTGACTCTCAAGAGTATGTAGAAGTTATTAGTAAAGCAGCAGACTATGTTGAAGTAATAGGTAAACCTTCCATTAGAAACTTGACATATGTATGGTCAAAACTTTGTAAACAAGAATTATTTGATAAAAAAAGAGTTTTAATTAGTGAAGGTCAATTTGATAACTTTGATAGCTATATAAAAAGACATGGTAGTAAATATCATTTAGACCTTTATAAGCTTCCAATGGTGCTCGAAGGCTTGGTTGTTTCTATTAGACAGCTAAAAAGGATAATGCGTAGAGTAGATAAATGTTGGTCAGAAGAACGTTTACTTGGTGAAGTGGACTTTGAATCACTAGTATATTGTACAACATTGAGAGAAGTAAATTCATCACTATTTGCTGACTTCACAAATCAATACAAATGGATTCTATTTGGTAAGTCACTACCGAGGGCTACATTAGAGGATGGTTCTCAACTAAGTCTAGATCAACAAATTACAAAGCTTATAGAGCGACATGTTAGCAATGAGTATGTAATCCATAATTTCAAGGGGTTGTTTCAAGCAATGCTCAATCTAAATGATAGCATTGATTCTGAGCTGAATACAAATAGGATACAGAGCTTGCAAACAAATGAACAGCATCTTGGAGTTAGACTTGATTACATTAATTATCTAGAAAGAATTTTATTAGAATGTGTTTCAGAACAAGAGATTAGTGATCAACATGCATATAAAGCATTTAAAGAACAGGAGGCATATGAGCTAGGTCAACTATTATGTAGGGACCCTAGGTGGCAAGAAGCATTTATTAGATTTGGTAAATCTATCATTTTGAGATGTGGGGCAGAAAAAAGTAAATCTCTTATTTTTTCAATGCTTGAACATTACAAAGGGGATAGCACTTATTTTTTTGAAGGCTCCTCTGTAAGAGATTTAATTAGATTTGTTGCCATAGAAGGCCACTTAGAAGAAATTCTATATGCAATGGTAGTTAACCCCTTTACAAGCAAGCACTTGGTTGAGTTAATCGAGTATTTTGAACAAAAAGTTTGGTACAGCATTACACCTAATCATTTATATGAAGAATCTCTAAATAATATGAGTAGTGAAGAGATAAACACAATTAAAAAAACAACAGATAATTTATTTCAAGGTATCGATTTAAATAAATTTTTAGAGCTGTTTAAAGATAAGTTAGAGGAAGATTCTTTTCACAGGTGTTTAAAGATATTAGTTTTATCGGAGCTGCGCTCACAAAGTGATAACACCCCTGAGCAACTGTTTCTAACATTAATTAACTTGTTGCCAAGTGATAATACTAAAAGACTTTCATATTTGTTTGATTTCTTTGTGATTGAAGATAGAGCGGACCATTTTATAGTAAAAAATTTTAGAGAAGACTCCAGTCTTATCGAAAAAATGAATATTAAAGGGTTAGAGCAAGATAGATCCATCAATAAAGACAAACTTGATAAGCTAAAACAGAAACTTGAAAGTTTAATAAAACCTGAGGATTAAAAATAAAAATTTTCTCGCCACTTAGATTACCGCAATTTTTTTCATAGTTAATTACAGTTTGTTCTGTCCAATGTCGGACCTAAAAACAAAATGTAATTAACTATGTCTGTATTAACAGTTACAAAAAGTCCATCAGGTCCACCAACATCAAGTAGTAGTGGCCCATCATCGCATCCGGGACCGGGTGGAAACTGGCCTAGCACTTCTGGAAAGCCTTCAGGTGGTGGTCGCGTTAATGGTCCATCAAAAAGTACAAAGTAAGATGGGGGAGATGCGGTTTAACCGCATCTCGATATGCTATGAAAAAGTATAGTAATGATAAAGATATCAACAAACTAGTTAGGAAGCTGTGTAAACTCGATTTCGACAAATCTTAGAATTACTACGTAGTATTATGTCTGGAGAGTTAGACAAGTGAATTGACATTGCAAATATGAGATTGATTGCGAATCAATTGATCGAAGCTGGTGCTGATGTTAACGCTGAACATTCAGCTCCTGTTAAAGGATACACATCCATTGATGTTGGCGGCAGAGCTTGATGAAGTAGACTTATTCAATAACATGCTAAGTAAGGGTGGTAATCCAAGAAAAACGTATTTTGCTGAAACACTAAAATGGACGTTGATTGTTGGCGAATTGCGAATTATTTCGGGTGTGCAAATGTACTAGCTGTTTTAACTGATATTGAGCGTTTTTTTTCCTGAGACATTAAAATTTAATGCATATCATTAAATATTTAAAGTTAACCAACTTAATTAAAATAACGGCTTTGGGAGTTGTTGGTTTATTTATAGAAATTAACCAACTTATTTACAATAAAGTTTATGTAACTCTTTGAAAATTTCGCCTATAAATAACCAACTTAATTGCACGACCTCAGCAACTCGAATGAAGTTTGCAACCGATAGTTGAATTCTGAGGTCAGTAAAAATGAAAAAGCGAACCAGAAGTGGTTCGCTTTTTTTGTTTTCGTAGAGTCTTATTTAGGAGGAAGTACTTTTCGGTTGTTGGCCAATCGAAAGCCTTCAGGTACGGGCTTAAATTTATCGTTATTTTCGGGCCAGCGTTTAGCTCTGCTTTGAAAAGCCCGAAGGGCTGCGATATCTATCGTAGCAGCTACAACGAAATCATTATCACCACCTCTTAAACGCGCGATATCACGCAAAAATCCCTCTTTTGCTGGTGAACGAACTCGGCTGTCACCATATTTGCGATTGTTAACTAAAATTGTATAAGCATGAACATCTAGAGCCGCAGATTCGATTAGAGACGCGAAAGTATCAAGATCTCTATTCCAACTAAGCACCATCAATGCATCAACGGCCCCTTGGAAGCGAACTCTTGCTTTACTGTTTTGTAACTCTGAACAAACCATAACACCAAAATTAAAGCCGTTATGTATATATACAGGTTTTGGTGATTTCCCTAATGAGTCCCATTGCTTGCCAAACTTACTAGTAAGCTCTTTGTCCTCACCAACAGCTGGCTCAAGTTTAGGTTGTCTAATTTTTACAAAGGTAGGATAACCGAGACGGTTATCAGCCAAAACCATTGAGGCCTCACTGTAAATCTTATTAGCTCCAACGTGTTGGTACTCTGTTCCTGCAATAATACTTATCCCCGCGCTACTTAATCTAGCAGCAATACTGTTAAGCCATTTCAGTGGAATTGATAGTTCAGGAAAAAGTACGTAATCAGGTTTTGGTTTTAATTTCAGAACATCGTTAACCAATTTAGAAATTTTTTGATAACGCTTTCGACTTAAATTTGGTTTGTTGCATGCTGTCGATGCCCAGTCGTTGTCCTCAGTGCGAAGATTAGTTAGCGCAACGATCACCTTGTCTTTGCTGTCCGTACCTACATTAATGAATTTCTTTCGGCGTGTTGAAGGCTTTTCATCAGCATCTTGCTCAGCAGCAAGTAGGGTTGGCTTTATCCATACACCACGCAGTACTTGCGTGTATTTTGCCCATGTAACAGAGGGTCCAAATACTGGAGGCTTTCCGGATGCAGAGGGTAAACCGACACATTCAGGGGCTAGCTCAGATATTTCCAGTGGAGATAATGGTCTGGTTGGGAAAAGGTACGGCAAGAAGCTATCGTTTTTCTTTTGTCCTTTAGTGACGTTGCCTAGTCTCGTTTTTCGGGTAGAGTTTATAAACTGCTCGAATATAGGTACATCAATGAGCCCAGAATCACCGAGCAAATCCAGAATTTGTTTTTCTTTTTTTGCATTTCGCTTACCGACTAACTGCTCAGCGGAACGACTATTTATGATGTACTTATATGCTTCTTTTGCAAGGTCTGCTGATGCGACTAAAGGCGCTTTGTTTTCAAATTCAGCCACATCAAAACTAAGCTCTAGTAGAGCTTCGAAACTACTCAGTGTTTCGACAATTTGTTTTAAGAATAAGTTAGCTAGACGCTTTTTCTTGCTCGAACGTTCCCCAAGGAATAGTTTACTTGGATCATGGTAGCGTGTAGCGGCATCAATAAATAACCAGGTTAAGGTGCCTTTAATGTAGCCCCAAAGATCTTTCAAGACTTTAGCGTCACATCCATTGATTCGAACTTTCTGTCCTCTACCTACCTCTTTGGCGAGTATATCTATAGCTTGATAGGACTTCACTGCGATTTGTTCAGCTTGTTCCCATTCATTCATGCTGATTGCAAATCCAAGCAATCTAGGTAAGTAATTAAAATGAGCAAATAGATTGTCTGCGCGCAAGATATGATTATGAGCAAATTGGTAAAACTCTTCCCTTTGCTCTTTCCATTGATTCGGCGGTAAATCCCGAGCCAGTGTTTCTACGTGACGCAATTGTAGTGACCAACCCAAACGACGGATCGTTAATCCATCGGCTCTTCTTAAAGTATCTGCATTTTCACCGACACTTCCAGCAGCTGAGAGTACTTTAGCTGCGGTTGAATGTTCCAATTGGTCGGGCGAGGGCATGAGGCGATGCTCACTAGATAATTCGTATATTTCCTTTTCGATACTATCCAACAGGTCTAAGCCAGCACGGCCTTGCAGGATAAATAATTTTTGTTTGTCTGACTGAAGCGATATTTTGGAGTTGCCCTGTACGTCATTGCCTTGATTAATTTCCCATACTTTATTGTTTTTGGGACTTTGTGTAATGCACTTTTCACTCATTCGCTCTTGTAATAAAAGCATAAAGTCTTGGCTATTTGAGATTTTCCCCGTGTCGCGCAACACAAGGAACATATCATCAACGTAACGACCATAGTGAATAGGTGAGAGCTTTTCTATAACAAGTCGGTCCCACTTATGCAATAAAGCATTTGAAATGACTCTGCTACATGTCAGGCCGATGACTAACCCACCGCTTATTTTTGCTTTTTTGCCGCCAACAGATTTACCAAATTTGGTGGCGCCGCTAGCCCACTCATTAAGAAATAGTGATAGCTGCTTAGTGAAGGATTTTTCTTCATCAGATAAGTTCAAATCTAGAGCTTCTATAAGTGCTGAAGCGGAGGTAATTAGCGGATCGATAAAATGGTAGTAACTTTTCAAATCCAGAGATACAGCAATTATATCTCGGTCTTTTTCCAACTCTTCCCTTATTGTTTTTAAGCCATCGTTACGCCATTTTTGGTAAGGTTGAAAATACGGTACAAATGAGCCTACAGAGCTGATATGAAATGGCTTTTCATTATCTTCTGTAAACAGTTCATCATTACGAATTCGTTTCAGTCTGGCGCCGTAGCAGCTATCGTCGAGTTTAGCGTCAAACTTGTGACCAATCATATTGATCCACAATGCAGAAATAATGTGGGTATTTACAGGAAAGTCGCCCACAATTCTAAACTCAGGCACTACATTGTAATTTTTAAACAGGCTTTCAACCGCTCTATCAGGTTTTGAGAAATGAACGTGGCCATTTTCGCCTGAATCTGATTTTCTTTCAGTGGATAGCTTCTTGGGCAGTAAACGAAAATCCCCAAGTAATTCTACATTTTCAGCAAAACCAGCATCGGCTTGCAATTGACCTAACAGAGCTTTTAGGTTTGTGAGTAGATCTTGCTCGTATTCAGCGAATTTAATTGCTGTTGGAAAGGTGTTTTCGAAGAAACAGTCGGCTTTTGCTTTTCGGTAGGCAACAAGAAGATCTTCTATTGTAAGGGAATCCCATCCTGTAAACTCTGTTTGATAACTCATTTTAGGTTTCCTTAATTTTTAGCTGCCGATGCTACATGCGCAATTAACTGTCTAATTGTTGGGTGGTTAAGTTTAGATACCAGTGGAGATACATAATCACGCCCTTGATTCCAATGTAAATTGGTGTTGTAGATTATGCCTAGTAAGAAATAGCTTTCAGGAATATCAATTCCAGCACTTGAGGCCACGTCTAGTTTATTGGAAGTTCCGTGTTCCGAAATAAACTTTTCTTGCCAATCAGCATCTGGTAAAAGGTAATAAATATGGTGTTCAATAACAATCCGTACAGCAAAGCAAACGGCTACAGCATCATAGTTTTTGTTGGCCAAATAGCGGTTAAGCTCATTGCTGAAATAATCTTTGAAAGCATTAGAATTTTTCCATTCGTTGGGGAGAAAATCGGGCCAGCCATCAGTTATCTCATGTGCATCAGGATGAAAATGGAACCAGTGCTTGTCGAGGAAATCCCTGATCGTTTGCACCATATCTGCATACTGAACAGAATCTCTGAACTCTATCAATCTCAAAATATCCTTAGACTTGCCAACCGGTTTTGATAATAGGTAATTAATCTGGATCTTATGTTTGTTAAAGCAGAAGTCGAAAAATACACCGGGGTCTAAGTGTGTCAGTATTAAAGGGTAAATTACTTGGCTACGTGCTTTGTATTCTTCAATAATTGAAGTCACAAAGTATTGAAACGCTACTAGATTAGCGTCATCCAGATAGTCAAACACCTCATCGATAACCAAAATGAGTGGTTTTTTGCTACCCTCGTACAAGGTTTTATGGAGCTGAACCACAAGCGTGATGATGTCTCGTTGTCCGTTCGATAACTGGTGGGCTTTGGGGAAGTGAATGGCCAGCTCTTTCTTTTTTTTGATTTCTTCGACCTTAGCCCATTGCCAATTAGAGCTTTTAAAATTGGACAATAAGGCTTGATAGCGAGCTTTAACCGTAATGTAATGTAGCCAGACTGTCGCGGCGGTAAACGCTTTAGAATCGGCCGCGTATAGGTTGGCTATCTGATAAGCGGCGAAGAAGCCTGTAATCTCAGAATCAGCAAAACCATATTGGACTAACCGTTCCGATATGCTATTAAAAATTGGCACATCTCTGAGTTCTTGAATGCAGTTATCCAATATCCATTGGGATATGAGGGCTGTACTTCCTCTCCGTTGGTTCACCTTGTCGACTATAGCTTGAACTGCTGACTGAATGCGAACCTGGGCGAATTTTGATAAATCTACGCCTTGAATTGCATCCAAAAGTCTAGGATCTTTTAATAAGCCATAAATGTTAGGAAGAATCTTACCGTTTTGACCAAAGTTGGCTTTAGCATCAGTAGGTTTATAGGAAAATTCTGCTTTTGGGGGAATTTTACAAATTGTTATAGGCTTGATTTCAAGGCTAGCGGACGGATTTCGACCGTAATTTTTCTTCGCTTTAGGAGTCAGTCCACTATTTACCACTAACACATCAAACTGTTGTCGAATCTGATTTTGGGTTCTGTCAGCAGTAAATTTCTTTCCGTAGATGGTAATGGTCAGCTCAGGTGCAAGGGTATCGTTCCCTTTATGTTGGTCGTTCTCCGCGAGATCGATTCGCTTGGTATTCATGGATGAAAATGCTGTGGCGATTGAACTTTTACCAAAGCCATTGGGCGCAACTAAAAGATTGGGTTTGCAGGCTTTTAATTGCACTTTAAAGCATTCATGCGAAATGCCTTTGATGTTCCTTATCTCGATTTGGCTTATAGACATCGCCCAATTTCCTTATTTTACTGTTACCTGGCCGTTCATCAGCATAGGGAGAAGCCAGTCTCGAAGCGATTCAAGATATACGTTTTCTTTTAATACGATATCTCTTTGCTTAAACAGTGAACTACAATGCTTATTGTAATTATCGAGTAGATTTTTAGGTGGGAGATGAGTTTTAAACCACTTTACACCTTGTAAATCTAAATGAAGAACCAATGTTCCAGAAGCAAAGTGCTTTATGTACTTATGGTAACTATTCGAATTGAAAAGCTGTTCAAGATAAGCCACCCCAAAAGTTTTCGACGATACACACGCAACATCACAAGAAATTAGAGGTTTCTCATCAAAAATATCAGGTATAACAAAGGCTTTTCCGATAATATCTGCATTTCTCGTTACGTCTGTAATTGCAATAACTAATTCACCCGCATCAAGCTTGCTCTCTGGCTTAAACTTGCCATTGAAATATTTAGTTCCAGTCTGCTTGAATTCACCTGATAAGGAGAACGAATTCAAATTTAAAAATGGAACTCCTTCATCTTGAATATCACCACTTCTGTATGAAACTCCCCGCTTAAATGTGACATGGTCTCCAAGAATACAGTCGCTCCACCCCTCAGGTATTTCTCGCTTTAGGGTTGGGTTGTAGACCATTTTTCCGCCGGAGGTCTTGTAGGGTTTGCCGTTAGCGTCGGGGAAGTCGAACTGTACAAACCAATAGTCATACAGGGTTTTGGCCATAGCTTCCAGCTCGGCGTTGATGCGATTATTGAGTTCGATTTTTCCTGTTATCGACTTAAGTATTGCTGCAATCCCATCCGTGTTGAAAAGAATCGGTATTTCTAAAGCTTTTAGATCAGGGATACATAGGTTGCTGACAGTTGAGCCAGTTCTATCACTTTTTCTAATCTGCTTTTGCACAAACTCAGATTGAAGCGCAAATAACAAATATTGGCTCGATATTTTAGTTGGATCGACTTTTAATAAAACCATACGCTGACCGAGACAGCATTTTAGGCCATCTGGGATTAAGCATACTTCTCCCATGGGGGCTTCTCTGGTGATTACGATGTCGCCTGCTTCAGGCGTAGCTCGCTTAATTCTTTCTTGGAACGCGAGTGGATCTGTATAAGATGGAGCTGAAAGGTCTAATACTCCACCTTTTATATTATTACTTCTTAAAACAATGAGACCATCATCAGTCCATTTAGGGGTTGAGTGAGGGCAATCTGTTATAGAAATGCATAAATTTTCAAGCGGTACCGTATTTCCATTAAAACTGGCTTGATGGGTTGATACTTGCAAGAAATCACTCATACTTTAACCCCGCTAACTGCTTTTTAATCTGAGTTTCCAAATCACGTGACTTGCTAAACAGGTTATCTAAACTACTGGTAAAGCCCTGTATTTTATCTGCAAACTGCTCTGGGGAAATATCCGCATATTCGATTTTGACATCAAAGTATTGGCCTGCACTTAACGAGTAATTTTTAGCTTCTATGTCGTCATAACTAACCGTTACCGAAAGATCTTCGATGGTTTCTTTGGCATTAAACACATCAATAATTTGTTGTTCTTCAACTGTTGTTAATACGGTTTTTTGGGTTTTGCCGTCTTTGACTTTTTCGCCCAAGTTTGAAGCATCTACCAGTACTACTTCGCCATCGTTGCTGTCGTCGATAAATAGAATGGACACGTTAGTGCCGGTAGTTGCGAATATATTGGATGGCATGGAAACAACGCCCGCCAGCATTTTGTTTCTCACCAAATGTTCACGGATTTTTTTATCAATACCCGATTGCGCAGTAATAAAGCCGGTAGGTACTACAACAGCCGCTTTACCATTAGGTTTAAGCGAAGCAATGATGTGTTGTAAAAACAGCGAGTAAATTGCCATTTTATCTTTGGCTTTAGCTGGTGTTTTAGGAATACCAGCAAAAAAGCGTTCTTTGTTCTCTTTGCTGTCTAGCTCATCTCTAAAGTCGCTGAAATCGAGCTTAAATGGCGGGTTAGAAACAATATAGTCAAAGCGTTTTAACTCTTTACCGTCTTTGTGGTATGGGTGCCAAACGGTATTACCTTGGATCACATTCGGGATTGAGTGCACCAAATTATTTAAGATCAGGTTTAAACGCAGCAGGTTTGATGATTTTTGTGAAATATCTTGCGTGTAAATGCTACAGCGATTTTCACCAATGGCGTGAGCGACGTTCATTAACAAAGTGCCCGAACCTGCCGATGGGTCGTAACAACTGACATTGCGTACTGTACCACGCTGTTCTTTGGGTACTAAGATTTCCGCCATAATGCGTGCTACTGCATGAGGGGTAAAATACTCGGCGTATTTACCGCCAGAATTGCTGTTATAGTCTTTGATCAGGTATTCAAATATGGTTGCGTAGAAGTCGAATTTTTGCGTAAAAATTCGCTCAAAACTGAACTCAACTAGTTTATTGATAATCGCGCGGCAGAAGGCATCGCGTTTTGAGTCGTCAGCAATGTATTGGCTGATTCGGTCAAACAGCACCACTTTTGCGCCGCCATCGGTTTTGACTGCAAACACATCATTATTGGTAATGGCAATGTCGATAAGGGTATCGTCAAACAGCTTGGCAAAGTCAGGGGCATTTTGCTGGCTAAACAGGTAGCTAATAAAGTGCTGCGGTTTTAACCGTGCGGTATCGCCGCCCATTTGCAATTGCAGCATGTCGAGGTCATCTTCTGACATGGCTGCTAGTGCTTCTTCCCATTTGTTGGCCTTGGCGATGTTGTCGTCGAGCTTTTTCGCTTCAAAGGCGAACTTGTCGTTTAAAAACTTATATAAAAAGGTTTGGGTAATGATTTTAAATTCGTTACCGTCGTTCCCTAAACCATAGTTGGCACAGATGCTTTTTAGGCTATCAATCAGGGTTTTGGTTTTTTGCTGAAATTCTAATTCAACCATTGTAATTGTGTTTCCTAATTAGTGTTACCGGCACTACCAAATTTGGCTGCCGGTATTAAATTCTTTTAAATATTCCGCGACGACAAGGTGGTTGATATAACGAGATGCGTCTGCGTTAAGTTTGATATTTTGTTCTTTCATAAAGCGCGCTATTACCAGCGGCATCATTTGGCGCTCGAAGTAACTTTCGTTATCCAATACTTGGCTGTTGTTGAGCACTTGCTCATCGGCATCTTGCTTCACGCCAGCTAATGCCTCGAATATTTTTCGCTCACTGTCTGAAATATCCCCACGTTCTTGCAAGCGCTTATGAATACGCGTGTATTTAGCATCACCTAGATACTTTTGTCGCAGCTGGTTGTTTTGGCGGTTGAGCTCTTTAACACGGTCGTGAATTTTATTGAGCGCGTCAATGTTTGCAACCATTTCGTCCTGGGTGACTTCGCTGAGATTTTTCTTCTTAAACAAGCGCTCTAGTTCTTCTTTCAAGCTAATAAACTGTGGATCTTGCTGGTCAAAGTTGCTTGCTAGTGCTTCACGGGTTTGGCGCAAGGTATTTTTCAACTTGTCGGCCAGGACCAGTTCTTCTTCGCCGATTTTTACAAACTTGAAGATCACGTCTTCTAACGCGCGGTTGAGTAGGTTACTGGTGTCTTGGCCGCTTTCTAAATCGTTTTTAAGGTTTAGTAAGTCCAAATGGTTACTGGTTTCGCGATAAAGCACATTGAGCTTGGCAAAATCCAGCTCATCCAGAAAGTCATATTCACCTTGCAGGCGAATGAGGTTATACAAGCTGCGGGCATCGGCTAAGGCTTTCTTGAGTGACAGTACCGTATCTCGATCTTGTATTTGGCTGATTTGGTTGCAGAATTCTTCCATGTTCTCAGTATCAAAGCGGAACAAAACATCTTTGATATGCTCGATTTCTTGTTTGATCTCTTCCTGAGATTTAAACAGGTCTGAATAGTGCTCCATCTCATCGCCAAGTTCCGACTGTAATTCGTCGAAATAGGCCTTGTTAGTGGCATCAAATTCTTTACGAATATCGGCAAAATCCACCACATAACCATAGCGAAAATCTTTGTATGTACGGTTTACACGCGTGAGGGCTTGAAGCAAGTTGTGTTTGCGAATAACTCGGCCAAGGTAGAGCTTTTTCAGGCGCTTGGCGTCAAAACCCGTGAGTAGCATGTTGTACACAAACAAAAAGTCGATTTTGCCTGCCTTGAAATCTTTTACCCAGTTTTTACGCTCATCTTTTGTGCCGATGTCGTGCAGGATCAAGGCGGCATTTTTTACTTTTTGGGCTTGTTTTGCTGATTCGGTATAAGCAGTAGGGGCAGGTTCAGTGACTTCGAGTATTTGACTATTTGAGGCGCCCACTTTTTTCGGAAGAATAGGCGTTTCGGCATAAACCTCATTGAATATTTCGAACATCAGTTTTGCTTGCTCTGAACTATCGCATATCACCATCCCACCAATGCTAGTATCATTCAATGCACCACGACTTTTCTCAAAGTCGTTCACTATGTAAGTGAGCATAGGTTCAACAAAACTTGAGTGGGCGTATATCAGCTTACGATCAACATCGCCCATTTTCACTTCGGCTTCTTCAAGGGCTTTTTGTAATTCAATTTTGTACTGTGTGCTGATCTCTTCACGGATTAAGCGCAAAGTATAACCGTCGGCAATGGATGCGTTGTAGTAATACTTGTGAATGTATTCACCAAACAAAGCACGAGAGTTGTAGTCATCTCCCAATAGCGGGGTGCCTGTTAAGCCAATTTTAATAGCATTACTGTCTGACTGACTTAAGTTGGCTAAAAAACTGCCTTTAGGGTTATAGCTGCGGTGTACTTCGTCTAAAAAGTATACGCGCTGTATTGCCACGTTGTAGTCTTTAGTACTTACTACGTGTGGGTCATCTTTAAATTTTTGAATATTTACTAACGTGATTTCTGGTGTGCCCGAGTGATTATGAATCACTTGGGTCGCTTTTATATCTCGGCTAAAGGCTTCTCGTGAGTTGATAGTATGAACAGTTAAGCCTCGGGCGTTGAATTCACGCTGTGCTTGTTCTAGCAGGTCTATCCGGTCAACAATAAAGTAAAACTTAGGGATGATTTGTTGCTGTTGGAAGTAGTCAGTTAAAAAACGTACATTGTAAAATGCCAGTGCGGTTTTACCACTACCTTGGGTGTGCCAAATAATGCCTTTTTTAACGTCTTCGCTGAGCTTATGCTCAATGGCTTTGGTCGCAAATAACTGCGGGTAGCGCATAATATGCTTTTGTAGTCCGTCGGTTTCATCTACATAGACTAGGGCGTAACGTAAAATAAAAGCTAAACGCTCACGAGATAACAACGAAGTACATATGCGATTGGTTGGTCGCTCAGGATGTTTGTTAGTTTGAAATTCTGGGTTACTACGGATTACTTCCAGATTGTTGTCTTTTAGAACTTTTAACTCGTCATCATCCGCCACAGGCTTTAGCAGGGCGGTTAAATTTAAGATTTCTTCTTCGCGGAAATAGTTAAAGATTGGCTTGTGATAAGAACTACTAGCGTAAAAAGCACCTTGAACTGGTTCTGGGTCGCCATCATCGTACTCCATGTTATTAGAGAAAATCATAAACTGGGTGATGTTGGCAAAACGTTTAAATTTAGGGTTTTGAAAGCGTTTATTGATGCGGTCTCGCTCGGCCAAAATACCTTCGCGGTTATTCGGCTTTTTCACCTCGATAAACACAAGCGGCATACCATTGATTAGCAGCGTGATATCTGGGCGGAACTCTTCATCGCCATTCTGGCACGTTAGCTCGGTGACAACATGGAAGGTGTTGTTATTAAAGTTTTCAAAGTCAATCAACTTGGTATTTGAACGCTCAGACAGGCGCTCAAAGAAAGCTCTACCTAGGTCTTCATTATCAAGCAGTAGTTTTACATCTTCTAATAGTCGACCAGCTTCAGCTTCTTCAATACCTGGGTTAATTTTGCTGATAGCGGTTTTAAATAATTCAGGGAAGATATTGGTATCTAGATCCCAGCTTTGTCCTTTAAGTGATAAGTACTGGTAGCCTAAACGCATTAAATGCAAAATAGCTGGAATCTTAACGCGAGAATCTTCATTAAATTTCATAACATTCCTTATTTTTGTTTTTGTTCTTCAATCCACTTTTCCAAATCTATGCGCTTAAAGCGCCAACTTCCACCCACTTTAAAACCAGGCAATTTGCCTTCACTTGCAAGACGATATGCCGTCTTTTCATTTAGCTTTAGGTAGGTGGCGACCTCTTGAATGGTCAAAATATCATCGGCCATGTTTAATCTCTGTATGTGAACAAATTGATAGTATGAGAAAATTGAGGAGTTAGCAATTGATCGTGAGCGATCTTGATTGTCTTTTTGCTGGTTTTATGATTTAAGAAAATAGGAGTTAGCTCTTTCTTTTTGCCTAACCCCTTTACCAACCCAAAACCAACACTATGCTGTTAGCACCTAGCACCTAGCACCTAGCACCTAGCACCTAGCACCTAGCACCTAGCACCTAGCACCTAGCACCTAGCTAACTTGTGTTCTTAATCTAATAGTTCATCGCGCGAAATAAATTTCACGCCTACGGATGAGCATTTCAATTTAACTATGCGCATGCACAATCTAATCTGAGTTCTAACGACTGATATCTAATATCTCTGTTTTTGTTCAGCGTTAAAACGCCTCCTAAACCTCGAATCTCGTTCCTAGCAACTTACCCTAAAACCAGTTACTTTGTTTTCGATCATTGCGCTATAAGGTACTCAAATCTATACTTTTTGTATCGATCTTGATTAACAATATCAGCACTTTATAAGCGAATGGAAAATCTGAACATAGCCATGGCTGGGCTAACCGCCATTATCCTTTTTATTTTTGGGCTTGAGAACTTTTCTCGGGAAATTGAAAGTATATCGGGGGAGCGCTTTCGTAAATCGTTAAGTCGCGCGACTAACATTCCTATTTTTGGGGTGTTAATTGGTGCTGTGGTGACGGCCTTTATTCAATCGAGTTCTGCGACGTCGGTGATCACGATAAGCTTGGTAAATGCGGGGGTGTTAACGTTTAAAAATAGTGTCGGTATTATTTTTGGGTCAAATGTGGGCACCACCATAACGGCTCAGCTGGTGGCTTTTAAGCTGACGGTATTTGCTCCTGTGATCATTATAATTGGCTTTTTTCTGTCGCTGACTCGCAATCGCTTTTCTATTTTTGGTAAGGCGATTTTCTATTTCGGTTTTGTGTTTTTTAGCCTTAACCTGATTTCTTCATCACTTGCACCATTACAAAACAACCCTGCATTAATTGAGATTTTAACTCAGCCGCAAAACCCGCTTTTAGCGATTTTAGTGGGCTGTGTATTTACTGCTATGGTGCAGTCGAGTTCGGTGACTACCGGGCTTGCCATTGTTTTTACTCAGCAAGGTATTTTGGGGCTTGAGAACGCGGTACCCATTATAATGGGGGCGAATATTGGTACCACAGCAACTGCTATGATCTCGGTGTTTGGTATGGATATCGCAGCTAAGAAAGCAGCGCTGAGCCACCTGTTGTTTAATGTGGGTGGGGTGCTTTTGTTTTTGCCCTTCATTTTATTGTTTGGTGATAAGTTAAGTGAAATTACGCTTGATCCCGCTGTCGCACTGGCAAACATCCACTTTATTTTTAATGTGGTTGCTAGTTTAGTTTTTATTGTTTTTGTTAACCCTTTTACGCGCTTTGTTGATTTTCTGCTTGGTGAAGGAAAAATGGACTTTGAGCGCCTTGAATTGCCGACTTACCAAGAAGATGAAGAGTTTCAGCACGTCGTCGATAAGTTAGAATCAGGTAACCAACAACTGCTTAACTTCTTAAAGGAAAACTACAATCAGGTCACGCTGAGCTTAGAGACCAACTACAAAGGTATTCAAGATACTGCACAAAAACGCTTGGAATATGTCAGTTTTGTTGAGAAGGAATACATCACTTATTTCACAACCATTGTTAGTAAAATCAATGATGAAGAGCAGTCACGAGAGTTAATGTTGCAAATTAATCGCTTTGATTATTTGTTCCAAATTCATGATTCCATCATTGATCTGTTTGAAAGTAAGCGGATTATGAATGAACAATTTATTGAATTAGAAAGCGATATTTTGATTATGATTCGCGAGCTTTCAAGTGATACGCTAACCCTGTTTACTCATACAAGCGAGAATTTAGAACAACCTAAAAATGACGAAATAGATAAAGCGGCTAGGTTATTGCAACTGCATCTGAATCAGGCGCAGCGAAAATTATTAATGCTACTTGCTGATACCAACAGAAAGGATGCCGGTACGCTGACAAATTTCGTAACCTATTCACAGCGGCTAAAAGATAAGCTGTTGAACTTACATAAAATGTATTCTCGCAAAAATGCCGAGTTGTAGAAGGCGTTTTAACCCCGAATAACATAGGAGCTTGTAGGTTGGGTAGAGCGAAGCGAAACCCAACAGGTTAGCGAGTTATAAGGGGGAAAGAATAAAGGAGTTATCAGCTTTCAGTCATAAGTTTTAAGTTAGATTGTGCCTTTACATCGCTAAAGCTAAACTCGCTACCGTAGGCGTGAAATTTATTTCGTGCGAGTAGGTTTGAGTAAAGTTAAAAAGCAAGACCTGAACCCACTTCTTTAGGCAAACATTTTAAATCTCTTAGGCGGGCGTCATGTGCTGAGGATTTATCGTATCTAGTTTAGTGAGCCAATCGATAAAATAAAACTGAGCTTTTGAACAAACCATCAAATTATTAGATACCTCTACAATGACAATACCCGCGCAGGCTATACGGTTTGGCTTGGTAAGATATTGAACTTTAATGAGGTCAGCATGCAACAAACAGTATTAGTAACCGGTGGCACTGGATTTGTCGCTACTCAAGCGATATTACAATTATTGCAGCAGGGCTATCGGGTAAACACCACAGTGCGCAATTTGGGTAGTCAAAACCAATTGTTTGAGACGCTGCAACATGCAGGTATTCTAGAAATCCAAGATAACTTACGTCTCATAGAAGCTGACTTGCTAGATGACAACAATTGGCTAAGTGCAATGCAAGATTGTGATTATGTGCTGCATGTTGCATCACCGTTGCCCATGGGCGAGCCAAATACAGAAGATGATGTTATTAAACCTGCGGTTGAGGGCACGCTCAGAGTTTTAACATTCGCCAAACAGGCTGGTATTAAACGTGTGGTGATGACATCCAATTTTGGTGCAGTGGGCTACAGCCACACCGACACTAGACAAGTAATTACAGAGCAAAGCTGGACCAACCCCAAGCAGAAGGGCTTGTCTGCGTATAATAAATCCAAAGTTTTGGCAGAGCGGGCTGCATGGGATTATATTCATAACGAGGGGAAAGGGTTAGAGTTGACCGTAATTAACCCAATGGGAATTTTTGGTCCTTTGATTAATCAACGTCTGTCTGCTGGACATACAATACTTCGCCAACTGATGAGCGGCGAAATGCAGAGGTTGCCAGATATTATCATGGGCATAGTGGATGTGCGTGATGTAGCGGATTTACATATACGAGCCATGTTGTCACCGCAGGCGGCAGGGGAACGTTTTCTGGCACTGGCTGGGGGGAGTATGTCGTTGATGGATATTGCACATTATTTGAAAAAAGCCATGCCGCAACATAGTACTAATATTTCAACCAAAGCATTGCCTACCTGTTTATTAAAGATCGTGGCACTATTCAATCCTAAAGCACGTGCGATTAAACCTTTGGTAGGGGTTTGTCGACAGGCGTCTAATAAAAAGGCCCTTACCATGTTGGGTTGGCAGCCGCGCTCAAACGAACAGGCCGTGTTGGCCGCTGCTCAGTCGTTGGTTCACTACAAGTTACTTTAACATGATGAAACTGAATGAAATTAAGTCTTGTTATTTGGGGCCAGAAATTTCCCCAGAGCAGTTTGTGCCTGAGCATATGTTTATTTTCTTAGCGCAGGGTGTACTCACGGGTTTTGATGGTAAAAATCGCCATCAATTACACGCTGGGCAGTGTTGTGTCGTGCGTAAAAATCATCTGATACGTTACAATAAACAACCTATTAACGGGCATTTTGAAAAAGTGGTCGTAATTTTTGAGCAGTCTTTTTTGCAAGGCTTTGCAGATAAGTATCCAATTAATTTAGAGCACGTTGTGCCGCAGCAGGCTTATGTGGAAGTCCAACTTAGTTCGTTGTTGCAGAATTTTATTCATTCTTTAGCCCCTTACTATCAAGGCGCGGGAAATATCAACCAGCGTTTTGCAGAGTTAAAACGTGAAGAGCTACTACTGATTTTACTGCAACAGCAGCCGGATTTAGGCCGTATTTTGTTTGATTTCAGGCAACCCGGTAAGCTCGATCTGAAAGCCTTCATGCAGCAGAATTATAAGTTTAACGTTACACTTGAACGTTTTGCCTATCTTAGCGGACGGAGCTTAGCTGCCTTTAAACGCGATTTTAAGGAAATATTTCAGCTCTCACCAGCGGCTTGGTTAACGTCTAAACGACTAGATGAAGCGCATTTTTTGATTGAGCAAAAACAGCAGAAACCTTCAGATATTTATCTGGAACTCGGTTTTGAAAACCTGTCACATTTTTCCTTTTCATTCAAAAAGCGCTTTGGATATAACCCAAGCCAACTGAAGAATGAAAAGAGTATTAGATTAACTGATAGGGAGTAATGCAAACTCGTAATTCTAGGATTTTAAAGTAAGTTAACTTATATATTAACGATAAAGCCTCTGTTTCTTTGAACACATAATGCATGGCTAAAGCAGAGAATGGAAACACTTTATAAGTATTCTAATATCATCACACAACTGAATACTTCAGAGGTTTTATTCCGAAATTCACCTAATACAGCCGATGACCTAAAACGTTTTTGTCTAGTAATGAGTTATAAATAATCGAGAAGTCTGAAATTAGTTTTAACTTAATTCAAATACAAAAAGCCGTTGCTGCAATGCAACGGCTTTTTTGTTGGCGAATATATGGAGCTGTTATCTTTCTGTTATCAAGTTCATACAAACACAATTTAGGTTAAATATTCACTAAATATAGATGGCGAAGCGATGGCTCGCCTTTTCGTAGAAAGTATCTGCCATACAGATAAGAGAAACCCTGCGTGATACACGATTAATTGCGTTCTTACTTCACTTTAATATTCGTAACTTCAGACTTTTTGATGATTATTTTGACACTCCAAGCCACTTCGACGCTGTTCTTTTGTTAGGCCCTTGAGAAAATATGCTACCAGCTTTTAAATCTTCAGCTGAGCTTATTAATATCCTAAATATCGAAATAGTTTGTTAGCAGTAATATCTTCAATAACAACAATAATTCAGAGGCAAAATATTTGGGGTTTGAAAATGATACATGGATATTATTCAGTTTTTTTAACTAATGGTTTCAATGCACAAAGCTATATAAAAATGCGATTTAAAAACAAATTACAGCAGTTTTTACTTTGTTTAAAAAACACTCGCAAAAAAAGAAAAAAAGAAAAAAAAGTATCTATACTAGAAACTGTATCGAGCTCAGATATTTCAAGGAGAAAGGAATGAATCGTTTAAGTCGAGTGGGAGCTATTATTTCAGTATTACTGCTTTCGGGACTACCACAAGCATATGCTAGCGAAATAGATAGAACAGTGATACCTATAAGTAATGGGAAGTTTGAAGGAAAAATAGGCAAAACATTTGAAACTTCAAAACAGGATTATCCGCAGCCAATTCAGGCACCAAAAGGCGCACCTAATGTCGTAGTGATTTTACTTGACGACTTTGGCTTCGGCCACCCCAGCACCTTTGGGGGGCCAATACCGACCCCTTCAATCGATGAATTAGCTAATCAAGGTTTAAAGTTCAATCGCTTTCACACTACCGCGATTTGCTCACCAACTCGTGCCGCTTTACTGACAGGTAGAAACCATCATCAGGTTGCTTCAGGCACGATTACCGAGCTTTCAACAGGTTACCCGGGTTATCACAGTGTTTGGCCCGATGAAACAGCGACCGTTGCTGAGATATTAAAAAGTAATGGCTACAATACGGCTGCATGGGGTAAATGGCACAATACTCCTGATTGGGAGACAAGCCCTATAGGACCATTTGATCATTGGCCTACAGGACTTGGGTTTGAGTATTTTTATGGTTTTCAAGGCGGCGAAACAAGTCAATGGGAGCCTCAATTATTTAGAAATACCACCCCTGTTGAGCCACCTAAAAAACCGGAAGAAGGGTATCACTTAACGGAAGATCTTGTTGATGATGCTATAAACTGGATAGGCCAACAAGAGTCTATCGATAGTGATAAACCATTCTTTATGTACTTTGCAACGGGTGCAACACACGCTCCTTTGCATGCGCCGCAGGAGTGGAATGATAAATTTAAAGGTAAGTTTGATCAGGGCTGGGATAAAGTCCGTGAAGAGACACTTGCACGACAAAAATCGCTTGGTGTAGTACCACAGAATACCAAGCTGACAAAACGACCTAAAGAAATTAAGGCGTGGGATTCTCTGTCTGCCAACGAGAAGAAGCTATTCAGTCGACACCAAGAAGTATTTGCGGGTTTTGCTGCACATACCGATTATCACGTAGGCCGGTTGCTTGATGCTATCTCACAATTACCCGATGCAGATAATACCATGATTATATTTATTGCTGGTGATAATGGCCCAAGTGCTGAAGGTAGTGCTACTGGTACGCTTAACAATATGATGACTCAGAATGGTATTGCTGACACTGTTGAAGGGCAACTTGAAAAAATCGATGAACTCGGTGGGCCTCTTCACGAAAATCACTTTCCGGTTGGTTGGGCTTGGGCTGGCTCTTCACCATTCCAATGGATGAAACGAGTACCTTCACACTTCGGTGGTACGCGAAATGGGCTTGTTATTTCATGGCCTAACTATATTAAAGAGCATGGTGGCTTACGAACGCAATTTCATCATGTGATTGATATCGTGCCAACGATTTTAGATGCTGCACATATACCTGAGCCAAAAATAGTGAATGGAGTAGAGCAGACTCCAATAGCCGGTGTAAGTATGTTGTATTCACTAAATGATAAAAATGCTGAAGGTAAGCGTAAGACTCAGTACTTTGAGACTGGTGGTCACCGTGCAATTTATCATAACGGTTGGGTTGCAGCCTCTTTCCACGGTGTGCCATGGGAGTTAAGTGGCTCAGCTGGCTTTGGTAACGATAAGTGGGAGCTTTATAATATTGAAGAAGACTTTTCTGAGGCGGTAGATTTATCGAATAAATACCCAGATAAACTTAATAAGTTAATCTCTATTTTCGATCAAGAAGCAGAAAAATATAACGTCTATCCACTTGATGATCGTTTTGTTGAGCGTGCATCCAACCCTGAACGTCCAAGTGTGACCAAAGGGAAATCAAAATTCACTTATCTACCAGGTACTAGTCGCGTGCCAGAGGGTAGTGCACCTCCTGTTTATGGTCGCTCTCACACAATTACTGCAACGTTTAATATGCCTAAAGATGGTGCAGAGGGTGTATTAGTAGCTGTAGGCGGTGGTAGTGCTGGTTATAGTCTATACATTGAAGATAATAAACCTGTCTATGTAATGAATTTCTTCAACGAGGATCACTATTACTTAAAATCTAAGGAGCCATTACCAGCGGGTGAGGTCACTTTGACACTTGATTATATTCAACAAGGTGAAGCACCAAATGGTGGACAAGCGACTCTTTTAGTTAACGGTAAGAAGATTGCTACCGGTAAGATAGATAAAGTACCACCTGTTCGTTACTCAGCGACAGAAACGCTTGATATCGGAAAAGATCTCGGTTCCACTGTTTCACGAAGCTACTATGGTAAAGCTCCTTTTGCTTTTACTGGTCAGCTTCACAAAGTGGAGTATGTACTGAAGTAGTTGTTCAACTCGCAAGCCCACATTAGTGGGCTTTGCTTTCCATCAGAATACTAACTTTTAAGCTCCCTACTTTTTAATAAGCAATCAACCTTTGTAATCTTTGCGGGTACAATCGTCAAATAACCTGTATTATGTATTCTTTGATTTTAGATGGTGAGAGCTCTTACTTAACCATCTGATTTTGTTGTTTAAAATTGAAGGTGAAATAATGTTAAAAGGGAACTTTGCGCGCATTAACATGGCTTTGGCCTGTTTGCTTGTGTTAAATTTTGGGGTTGCTGGTGCTTCTGCTAATGACGATACACCAATAGAGAACGTGGTTGCAGATGCTAATTTCTTAGCGTGTTTACAAGAAAGTGGCTATAAAACGGTGGGTGAGGTGACAAAAATACATTGCAGAGATCGCGGTATTACCTCAGCCAAAGGGCTTGAGCATTTTAGTAACTTAATAAAACTCGTCCTCAGTAATGAAGGAGATAGCTTCATAGTTGGTGAAATTGGTGGCATTACAAGTAGGCCTGCCGATAAGAAAGTGCCAAACCAGCTGACCGAAATCGACATAAGCCACAACAGCCAGCTTTTCTTTGTTGATTTAAGGCAAAACAGCCTTGCGAAAATCGATGTAAGTAAGAACGAAGAGTTAAAGACTTTAATGCTGAGTGGCAATAAGCTTTCAAAGCTTGATGTAAGCACTAACAGTAAACTTACATGGCTTGATCTTAATGATAATAAGCTGACTGGCGAATTGACGCTTGTTAATTCTGAACTGTATCAACTTAATCTGTCGGGCAATAAGCTCACAAAAGTAAATATACCGAGTGGTATTCGCAACCTTGAGCTTGCAAATAACCAGTTAAAAAACCTAGATTTAAGCAAGTTCAAGATGCTTAGCGAACTAAACCTAGATGCCAACCAGCTTAGCTCTTTAGACATAAGCCATAATAAAAAGTTAACTGCACTTTACGCCAGTAATAACCACTTAAGCACTATCGATTTAACAGCAAACCCCATGCTTCAAGTGCTCTTTTTGTCGAATAACAAACTAAAAAATATTGATTTACGTGAACATGAAAATTTAGTTGATATCAGCCTTTTTAATAATCCACTACAAAAGGTAGATGTTAGCAAAAGCTATAATTTAGAGCTGTTAGAACTCGACAGCCGTGTTGAGTGCATAGGCATTGGTTGTGCAACAAGGTTTGAAGGGTATTAATACCAGCGTGTAGGGTAGAGCGCAGCGAAACTCGATAAGTTAGCGAGGGGAAAGGAGAAAGGAGCTATCAGCCGTCAGCTATCAGATTAAAACAAAAGAGCTTTAAGCCATAAGGTTTAGGTTAGATTGTAGCTGCATATAGTTAAAGCGAAATGCTCACCCGTAGGCGTGAAATTTATTTCGCGCGAAGAAGTTAGAGTAAAGTCAAATAGAAAGACCTGGCCCCATCTGTTTGTTAATATTTGCTGGTTGCTTAAAAAATTATGAAAAGGGAATAAATATGTTCTGCTGTAAAACACTCATCAAATTATTAATGAGCGTGTCTATTATTTTTGGTTCATCTTGTTATGCAAAGCAAGATGTTTATTTTGGTACAGGCTCAGTATCTGGTGATGGTATTTATCATTCGGTTTTAGATAAAAAAACAGGAAAGTTATCTGAACCAGTTCTTGTTGCAAAAATCAAAGAGCCGAGCTTCTTAGCTAATCACCCAACTCTGAATGTATTATATGCAGCAGCGACAATAGACAAAACGCCTGTAGTAGCTGCATATAGCAAGCTAACTAACGGAAAACTTGCTTTGCTTAATCATGTTGAAATTGGTGACGGTAGTGGGGCACACATCGCTGTTCACCCTTCTGGGCGCTTTTTATTAACAGCTCAGTATGGCGGCGGCTCTGTGGCGGTATTTGCACTTGCTGCTGACGGTAAAGTTATCAAACGTAGTCAGTTAATAGAGCATACTGGTGGCTCAAAAGTCGTTAAAGATCGCCAAAATAACCCTCACCCTCATTGGGTTGGTTTTTCACCTGATGCAAAATTTGCCTTTGTTCCAGACTTAGGGTTGGATGCTGTAATGATCTATCGTGTAGCAGACAATGCAGCTGAATTAATCGGGCATGGACAAGCGGATACAATAGCAGGAGGCGGTCCAAGGCATATGCGTTTTTCTAAAAATGGCCAGTTCATTTATTTATTAAACGAGTTGGATTTAAGCATTTCTACCTTTACGTATGATGCACAAACTGGTCAAACTAAACGAGAGTTTGTAGTGCCTACGTTAGGCAAAGCAATTAAAGAGCAGGAAGACTTTAATTCAGCTTCAGAAATTCTGGTACATCCAACAGGTAAATATGTGTATTCAGCTAATCGCGGTCATGATTCTGTGAGTGTATTTGCAAGCGATGAGTCAACTGGCTCTTTAAGACTACTTGAAACAGAACATGTTCGTGGTGCGTTTCCTCGTAATATTAATATGGACCCTGAAGGAAAGTGGTTATTAGCGGCAGGTCAGCATTCTAATACTGTGGCTGTATTTAAGATTGAGCAAACAACAGGGTTACTTCAGTATAGAACCAACAGTACAGTAAATGTTCCTGAACCTACTTGCATCTTGTTTGATTAAAACATAAAGGGGTTTGGTGTTTCTTTTACCTAACCCCTTTATCAACCCAGAACTGACAATATGCTGTTAGCAGCTATTGAATCAAACTCACTTGTTTAACATAGGTGTCAGTTTGCAAACCAAAGTGGCCTAGTACATAAGTGTAGGTGGCATTTTCATTCCATAAACGGCTGCTGTGAATACCATACACATAGCAAGTGCCTGTTGAGCAGACAATTTGATCAGAGTAGCTTTTTATTGAATACACTTTGTCGCCTAATGCTTCACCATAAATACTGTTTAATAACGGGCTACCAACCGATAAGCCATAGTAGCCACAAGTGTTATTCCACACGTTGTATGGGTAAACACCACAACTTAATAGGCCCCGTGCGGCACCTGCAACACCTACAAAGGTATCAACATCTGATGCCATTGCTAACTTATAAATTTGCTGCGCTGCGAGTGTTACACCCATTGAATGGCCGATAATATCAATCTTACCTGTGCAAGATTGGTTGATTGCAGTAAGAATGGCGTTACGCACTGGTGTTTCTTCACTGCCATTATGATCGTTGCAGCTCGCGCAAGATTTAGATCCCCAATCTGGGGTGAAAATTTCACTGTCGGCGTAACCTTTTCGTTTTAATTCATTAATTGTGTTACTCCAACTAGAAGGGGAGGCGGTATTTCCATGTACAAGTACAACATTATCTCTGCATGCTGCAAGAGCCGTTGTGCTCATACCTGCGCATAGCGTAATCATCGTCAATAGGCGTCTCATTGTGTATTCTCCTGTTTAACATTTAATTTACAATGTATGAAGTTTAAACAAGGCAGGATATAGTACTTTCGTGCAGCGGCACTATTTAGCATTGTGCAATGTATGAGTTTATATTTTGCTAGCACTGTAGGCGTGAAATTTATTTCGCGCGATGAACAAAAGAGCTATCAGCTTTCAGCCGTCAGCTATCAGATTGAAAGTTAGCAAGTTAGAGAGAGTAGAGGGGGAAAGCAACTCGAGTCTTGTCCTCACTTTTTTCTCCTAAAATCTAATAATTTGTACTTAAAAAACACCCAAAAGTTAAATTATTGTAAATATTTTCTTGCTTTCGTACCTGTTTGGTCTATGTTTTTGGTCGGAGGTCACTCCTCCAACCTGATAGATAAGATTACAATCAACAGGAACACACATGAAAATAAAAACACTCTCACTAGTGCCAGCTTTAATGTTGGCAGCGGGTATCAGCCACAATGTTTTTGCTGCGCAAGGAGTCGCATTTGTGCACGGTACAGGCCAGCAAAGCGATGCGTATAATGACTATTGGACAGGCAGCTTTGTTGACACAGTTCGCCAAGGTTTGCCCAACAGTAGTAATTACACGGTCATTAATTGTGACTTTGATCAGTACATGTGGGCAGATGCTGCATCTGGCTGTTTAGCTGGGCAGCTCACTACATTTATCAATAATAAAAACATCACTGATTTAACCCTGATCACCCATTCTAATGGCGGTAATGTGGTGCGTTGGATTTTATCTAATCCAACATGGGATAGCCGTTATCCAAATATTATTAGCAAAGTAACGCGTACTATTGCACTGGCACCTTCAAGTGGTGGCACGCCTTTGGCTGATGCGGTTATTGCAGGTAATTCGTTCGAGCAAAGCTTAGGTTGGCTTTTGGGCTACGGCAGCGATGCAGTAAAACAACAGCAAGTATCTTGGATGGCGTCGTATAACGCACAATGGCTGAATGGCACTCCAAACCGCCCAAGTTTACCGTCTCGATTCGAAACTGTGGTGGGCAGTGATGTTGAATCAGCTGTATGGGATAGCGACAGCTATTGCGGTGGTTACCAAAACCAAGTGGGTCTTGAAGTAACACAAAACTGGTTAGACAGCTGCTCAGATGGCTTTTTAAATTGCAGTTCTCAGTCGTTAGCTGGGGTAGTGTGGTTTACCGATAAATCACGGACCCAAGGCAGTGAGCCTTTGAGTCATCAGCAAAGTCGACGCAACTGCTTTGGCTTGCCAAACATGCTTAAAAATCGAATTTAGGAGCTAGCTATGATTAATAAGTTAACCACACTTACAGCTGCAATCATGCTTGTAAGCACAGCAGCACAAGCAAATGATCAAACGGTTTATCAGTTTCCTCAAGTTCAACCTGCGTTAGGCGCTCAGCTGCAAACACTTGAAAAAGACAGCGTTGAGTATTGGCAGAAGGTTTCGGGCAAGGAACTTAAGCGAGGTGTGCCAGTATTTGTAAACCAAGCTGATAACTTTATTCGTATCGCGCCAAAAGCACGTTTTGATAATGGTGAAGTATTTAAGCCTCATGGCTTACAGCTTGATAAGCTGTCGGTACGTGATGACAACTTTAGACAAATGCCAATGCAAACAATGGTTGCACAAGAGCAAATGGAAAATGCTGGGTTTAACGATGGTAGTGTTGGGTTAAAGCTTGGTCAGGTCAATGGCAAGGCAATGTTAAGAACAAGCCAAGCACTTAACGACAACGACACCTACTTGCTGCATGTGATTGAAAAGGGCTCGAGTAATGCTTTGCATGCTAAATCGCAGTTTAAAGTAAAAGATCATCAACAACGTGTCGCTATGCAGCTCAGTATGGGCAAAAAACGCTTTAAAGATAGCGATGTGCAGTTAACACTTTCAAGCCCAGATGGCGAAAAGCTTGATGTGCGTTACGAAAATGGTGAAGCCGTATTTAATTACCCACTTGAAACCTTAGGTGCAGTAAATGGTTACTATGAGCTTGAGGCTAGTGTAAATACTAAAGTGAATGGTCAAACGGTAAAACGCTCAATAAAAATGCCGTTTGTACACAGCTCACAAACCATTAGTATGGATAAAGCCAAAGTAACAGCGCTTGGCAATAATAAATACCAAGCTAAAGTACCTGTGCAAGTGACTGAATCAGGCCGCTTTGCTATTCGTGCAACCTTAACTGGTAAAGGTGATAAAGGTGAACGCATTAAACTAGCAACGGTTGAAGTTGCAAAACAGATTGATAGTTATGGCAGTTTCACGATGCCTTTCGCGGTCACTAAAGCAGCCAAAGCCCCGTTCGAACTGGTGGATATTGAGCTTACCGACCAAACGCGAATGTTAAAGTTTGCAGGGGAATAAAGGGGAGTTCTTATCGTATGTTGGGTGGAGCGAAGCGAAACCCAACAAGTTTGCGAGTTACAAGGGGAAAGGAGAAAAAGTTGTAAGCTCTGACCCCGATTGTGCCTGCATATAGTTAAAGTGAAATACTCACCCGTAGGCGTGAAATTTATTTCGCGCGTAATCAATTCTGCTTTGCTCTATGTAGCGCGAAGCGCCTCGGTGTACTCTGTGGTTCAATATTTTTTGCACAAAGAGGAGAAAGTGAGAAGAGAATGAGTAACCCTGCAAAACCATCAAATTTGTATTTAATAATTCCTCTTAAGCGCAGCGTCTCTTATCCTCTTTGTGATTATTATTTTCAAACCCTGTTTTTCTCTATGTAGCGCGAAGCGCCTCGGTGTACTCTGTGGTTCAATATATTTTGCACAAAAAGAAGAGAATGAGAAGAGAATGAGTAACCCAGAAAACCATCAAATTTGTTTTTAATAATACCTCTTAAGCGCAGCGTCTCTTATCCTCTTTGTGAAAATTATTTCTCTTTAGTTCATTTGCTTTGGGAAGTTAAAAATATGCTCAGTTTGAATTTGAACACAAACAAATATCTGTTTAGTTGGTTGTTTTTGTGTTTATTATAGAAATTAAACAATAATAAAGTTTGAGCTAATAAGCTCACCAAGGATGGTTATGCCAGATATGTATTTTGGAATGATCGCCAATCTAGGCGTTGTTCTATTACTCGTTTTTATTTTAAAAACACTCAATAAAGTTACAATAAACCTAACTTGGTTGTTTGGAACTCTTTTTATTCTATTTTGCTATTTCTTGGCCTTATTCAAAGGTAAAGAACTCATCTCACTGGATTTAGTCTTTTCAGATCTTAAATGGAATTGGTCAGGGAAAATAGTCGCTATTACTGTTTGGGCTTTAGTTTTAGTTTCATTAGCCGCTTTTAAAAGTGACTTTAAAATCAAGGAGGCAGGTTTTACTTTTAGTCAGAATGAAGGCTCTATAAAGCCAGCAATGCTTGTTTTAAGTTTGTTTATAGCATTGCAAGTTATTGTAACGCTTAGCCTAGGCGATGGACCAAATTACGACTTTGAAACATTACTCTATCAAGCTCTTATCCCAGGGCTCGATGAAGAGCCAATGTTTAGAGGTGTTTTATTATTTTGTTTTTCATTGGCTGTTGTTTCATCGCGAATTAATTTCTTTGGCTCGCAAATAAACATTGCAGGCTTACTTTTAGTTTTATTATTTGGTCTAGTTCATGGGGTTATGTATATCGATGGTGAGTGGCATTTGTCTGCATTCAGAATCGTATTAACTGGGAGTTATGGATTTATTTTGCTGTGGTTAAGGGAGCGTACTGGCAGTCTTGTTTTTCCAATTGTGGCGCACAATATGGTGAACTTTGTTGGGCAGTTAGTTTAGTGCTTGAACGTAAAGGAAATGTACCTTCAAGTAGATAGGTTGGCTTAATGGAAAAGTAATGGCAGAATTGTGTTTTAAAAATGGAAACTTAAATAATGGATTATAATCAGCCACTTTCGAAGCACTCCCTTGATTTAAACCTGAGCGACCGAGTTTGGTTTAGGTTTTCAACTTTCTATAAAAAGCCCGTTTTGCAGGCTGATTCTAATACAAAACTTATGTCGATACCGGGCTTAGCTGTGTTGTCGGGTGGAGCTGAGTTTTTGTTTTTCTTTATGACTATCGCTATTGCTGTAATGAGCCTAGTGTTACAAGAAATGATACAGCCGATATCCGCTTTTGTAACTAGTGTGAGTTGTTACCTTTGTGTATTTATTACCAAGCGAATCATGATTTATAACAAGTTTGGCTTTGGTCGTAAGTGGGTTATGAGCATATCAAAAGACTCACTCGAAATAGATAGGCAAGCAGTAAAGGGAAAAGCTTCAAAAATTTTGCATATAACTAAAGACGATATCAAAGAAATCGTTTTTAATTATACTTTTCATGGCAGAAGTGGCCGTATTGTGGACGATAAAACGGCCAATTTACACGCTTGTGAAATTCATCAAAAAGATGGCAAGGTTGTTACACTAGATAATATGCGAGTGGGTCTTTTTGATGTGTTATATCTTTTAAAATTCTATCAATACCCGCTGTTCTTTAAAGGCACGACTGCAGGTGGTGCTGGTAATATTGTGATTTTGATTATGCGGCTAATTTCTCTTTCTGCGATCATTTCGGCTCTTGTAATGTTGGCTTTTAATTTAAAGTCATAAAGGTGAGCTATTTATAAAGTTATCAGACTTAAAGTACTTAAGTTAGCGAGTTGTAAGGGGAAAGATACGAGTTTCGAGGGACAAGATGCGAGGTGTAGGAGGCGTTTTAACGCCGAACAAAAATGGAGATATTAGATATCAGTCGTAAGAAGTCAGATTAAAACAAAAGAGCTTTAAGCTTTTAGTTGATTGTGCCTGCATATCGCTATGGTTAAACACGTTACTGTAGGCCTGAAATTTATTTAGCGCGATGATCTATTTAAAACGCTCAATGCCAGAAAATACCTACAAACCATTGCTATGCAAGATAAAGTTGCGGCTATAATTTGTTTACTTGCAACTCGATCTCTAGACCCTTTCACAAGTATTCTTTTACAATACCTAAAATGACTTAATTCTGAGAATGCGTTGAACTACTTGGCTCACCTTTATTTAGCACAACCGACGGCAGATTCACACTTTGGTAATCTGCTGGGTGATTTTGGTGGACGTCGATATTCAGAGCAGTTATCCGATGCGGTTAAAAATGGCCTTGAAAATCATTATTTGGTTGATAGGTTTACCGACTCACATCCACTTGTAAAAGAGGCTAAGCAGTATTTTTCGCCAGCGCGTAAACGCTTTGCCAGTGTTGCAATTGATGTGGCGTTCGATCACTTTCTTATTCAGCATTGGCAGCGGTTTAATAACCTACCATTGGCTGATTTCAAACAGCACAGTTATGGCCTTTTAAATGCGCGCCAAGCCATGATGCCTTCACGCATGCAGCAAGTTGTTACCAGTATTACAAACAATGATTGGTTTAAAGAATATGAAACGCTCGATGGGGTTAGCCTTGCCCTTGATAACATCGCCAGACGTATTCGTTTTACCAACAACTTTGCAGGAGCCGCTGAAGATATTGCCCGCCATTATCAACAGTTAGACGCTGTGTTTTTAGCGTTTTTCCCCGAGCTGATTGAGCATGTTAAGCAAGCAGGGGTGGAAAAGCAGCTTTAAGCTATTAGCTTTCAGACTCAAAACCCAACAGATGAGCTGAAATGCTCACCCGTAGGCGTGAAATTTATTTCGCGTGTATTGAATACTGTTTTTCTCTGTGCATCGCGAAGCGCCTCGGTGTACTGTGGTTCAAATCTTTAAGCATAAAGAGAAGTGAACGAGAAGATAAAGAATCAACCTAAAAGCTTCTACCGCTCTTCCTCTTAAGCGCAGCGTCTCTTATCCTCTTTGTGAATATTATTTTTTAACCCTGTTTTTCTCTGTGTAGCGCGAAGCGCCTCGGTGTACTCTGTGGTTCAATATTTTTTGCACAAAGAAAAGAGAGTGAGAAGTGAATGAGTAACCCAATAAAAACAGCAAATTTGTTTTTAATTATTCCTCTGAAGCGAAGTGACTCTTATCCTCTTTGTGATAATTACTCCCACAATGGTTCATAAACCGATTTGCCTCTTACCTTAAAATATGAAATGGCTGATATCTTGGCTGCTTGTTGCGGTTATATAGTCGATTAGTGATAGCTAAGTAAATTCTAAGACGCTTACGAGCTCGTTTTTTAACTGAGCTGAACTACCCTTTGTAAAGCAAGTAAGCCTTAAATTAATACTTACCTCAATCGCTGTACTTTGAACATAGCAATGTAATATAGCAACCGTGAGGGAACAATAATGAGCAAACCTATAATTGCAGCCGTTTCGCCGAAAAAAGTCACCTTAGAACAGGGGCAAGAGTATTACTTTTGTGCCTGTGGGCGTTCTAAAAACCAGCCATTTTGTGACGGCTCACATGCCGGAACCGATTTCAAACCCAAAGCATTTACAGCAGAAGAGTCGGGCGATGCCTATTTATGCCAATGTAAGCACACTGCCAATGCGCCATTTTGTGATGGTAGTCACAAACAATTTGATCAAAGCCTAGTTGGTCAAGAAGGGCCGGGCGTGCAAATTCAAGCCTCTGATTCGCCAGTTGCTACAGCAACTAAAGAGGAACCTACCGTTGAGCTTATTCATCAATTAGCTCGAGAAGGATTATCAAAGCTTGGTCATCATGGTCCTATGGTGTCGATGGGGGTGCCACGATATCAATTACCTAAATGGGATGACTTACAGTTGATGGTCGCACAAATGGCAACGCAACCTTTAATGGAAGATGTAGCTGTTAATACTGAGCTTGTGGTTGGCCCGCGAGCGAAAAAGCCATTAAAACTGGCTATTCCGCTGTTTGTTTCTGATATGAGTTTTGGTGCTTTATCAGAAGAAGCCAAAGTTTCCTTAGCGAAAGGAGCTGAACTTGCTGGTACGGGTATTTGCTCAGGTGAAGGCGGTATGCTTCCTGAAGAGCAGCAAGCCAATTCACGCTATTTTTATGAGTTAGCAAGTGCAGGCTTTGGTTATAGCGAAGATAAATTAAAAAACGTGCAAGCCTTTCATTTTAAAGGCGGGCAAGGGGCAAAAACAGGCACGGGGGGGCATTTACCGGGCAACAAAAATGTTGGCAAAATCTCTGAGGTTAGAGGAATTGAAGCGGGTACTTCGGCGATTTCACCACCAACATTTAAAGATTTACACAGTGCGGCCGATTTCAAAAAGTTTGCTGACAGAGTGCGCGAGGTAACGGGTGGTATTCCAATCGGATTTAAACTAAGTGCTAATCATATTGAGGAAGATATTCAATTTGCACTCGATGCAAGTGCCGATTACATCATTCTTGATGGTCGTGGTGGTGGCACGGGTGCAGCTCCTGAGATCTTTAGAGATCATATTAGCGTACCAACTATTCCTGCACTTGCCAGAGCAAGAAAGTACTTAGATGAACAAGGTGCAAGTGATGTTACTTTGATCATAACAGGCGGCTTACGCTTGCCGATTGATTTTGTAAAGGCGCTTGCCCTTGGTGCTGATGGGGTGGCGATTTCGAATAGTGCAATGCAAGCAATTGGCTGTGTTGCTGCGCGTATGTGTAATACCAATAACTGCCCAGCAGGGATTGCCACACAAAAGCAAGATTTACGTCAGCGCTTAAATATTGAAAAGTCAGCAAATCAATTGAAGAACTTTTTTGAAGCTTCAACTGAGTTAATGTCGGTTATGGCAAGGGCATGTGGTCATGACTCTTTAGCTAAGTTCAATGCTAATGATCTAGCAACATGGCACAAAGATATGGCGTTGTTATCTGGTGTTAAGTATGCAGGTGTTGGAATAAGTTAGCGAGTTTCGAGGGACAAGATGCGAGGTGTAGGAGGCGTTTTAACGCCGAAAAAAGTCAAAGGGGAGGGTATTCCAACCCAAAACCAACGCTATGATGTTAGCACCTAGCACCTAGCACCTAGCACCTAGCACCTAGCACCTAGCACCTAGCACCTAGCACCTAGCACCTAGCACCATCCCTACGCGATATAAAATCGCGGCTACACTCTTGCTAACTCATCCCATTTAATCGTCTGGGCCTTTTAGGGTAAATACTAAATGCCTGCGCATGTCTTTTAAAATCACACCTTTTTTCAGCATTGCGCCACTTAGGCGTTTTTGCCATTTTAATAGCTCTGGGGTCGCTGCATCGAGTGATTGCTGGTTTTCAAATTGAAAACATAAAAGCAATGAGCCTGGGAATAAGTGGTATTCCACATCAAACCAGCATTGCAACATGCCTTCAAGCTCAGCACGGCCTTGCTCTTCAAGGGTATCGGCAACATTTAATACAAGGGCTTGCTGTTTTAATTGTACTTTAGAAAGCTTTTTCATTTAAAAACCAAAATCGAGTCGAAAAGTCGATTATAACTAAGCTTTGATTGCAGCAACAACTTTCTTGCTTCCAAACTAAAGGTTATTTCATTGAGCGCCATGCAAAGGTCGAAGCGGCAACCACAATCGCAATAGAAATACCAAGGTAGAGGGTTTCTATTGTGCCGCCGAATTCAACGGCGTGTTCTAAAAACAGAATCACTAAAATGACGGATGTTACCTGTACTAAGGTAATTTTTAAATCATGAAAATCTTCGATATGAAAGGCGGCCAAAAACTGGCTACTCTTTGTGGTTGCAGGCGAAATGAATAGCCGGTACAGGCTGATGGTAATAACTTGAAGAGTAATACCGATAAGTAATAGGTCGAGAATTTTTAAAAGCTCGACTATCATCTCTTTCCCTCCCTTAGCAGAGTCAGGCAAAGATATAACTGTCGTTTTAACAACATTAAAAACGATGTTCACACAGGTTATGTAAACAAGTAACGATGAAATTGCTGTTGTGATAATCGCGATGATGACTAAAAACCGGCTATTTTGAAAAAGGCGCTCCATATCAACTCACACAAATTAATTTCTTTGTTATACGAAGCTTAGCTGGTTTTTGATTAAATACAGCATGCATCATTAGCGAAGGGGAACCTAACTTATTAGCTCTTAGCGTATTTACTCGTAAGGTCGGGTTGTGTGTGATTTTAAGGAACAGAAAGGTTGCTTCTATTAAGCATTATTACAAAAGGAGTTTTTATGGGCTCGATGGCTAAGCATTCACTCGAACTGAATTTAAATGATAAAAAATGGTTTTCCATGGCTATCCTTTAAGCTTTAAAGGCACTTTTGCTGGTGGTGCAGGGAATGTCTTAATTTTGTTACTAAGGATGTTTGCTCTATCGGCAATTGCAAGTGCGCTCAGTATGCTTTTCATTAATTTAAAGCCATGTGCAGTTATAGCGTGTTCTTGAGTGAAATAGCGCCTATTAGAATTAATAGACGCAGCTGGTACGCTTGTATTAAGCAATAAAGTCGAGGGTTACAAGTAGCCGTTTTTCGCCAGCAGCAAGTACAGGTGAGCGGTGCACAAGCCCTTTACCTTCGTTATCTTGCCAAGTTTCGCCTTTTAATAGGGCTACATCACCCTCATTAAGAGAGTGAATTTTAGTATTTGCTGTCATTAATCCTGATTCTTCATCGCTTAACCCTTGATGACCAGCGCCAAGTTTAGTGCGATCAAGTCCTGCATTTTGCAACCATTGTGAACCACTACCATAATATGTACTGACTAACCGGCAAGGAACTCTGTCGACATGAAAACGTGGGCACATGGCACGTTCAAGTACTCTTAGGCGTAATCCGGTGCGCTTTAACTCAAATAAATAACAAAACATATCAACTAACTTTGCCAAATCAGCTTTTAACTCCTGCGCTGATGGAAGTTTTTCAAGGGCTTTATCAATGTCAGTTCGAATAGAATCCTCGTTGATCACAGCGTTTATACTGAGATCAGGATTGGTTGCAATACTCTCGGCTACCTCTTTTTGCAGCTGTTCAGCTAAGCTGCGCTGCCAAATTGCAATGTTATGCTCTGGTTTATAAATATGCGAAAACACCACAGGGCTTAATGCCGTTGCTACTGTTGTTGGTAAGTTATCAGTATCATGTTCAAATGCGTAAACTGTCATTATGCTTCCTCCCAAACAGGAAATGGGTCGGGCAAGGTTTGCCAAAGCGCTTTGCCTGCTAATAGTTCATCGTCGCTGAGTAAGCAGTTATCGAGTGCGTGTGTGATCGCTGCTTGATTAAGGTTTTGGCCAATAAAAACCAGCTCTTGGCGCATATCACCAAAGGGTTCTTGCCATACTTGGTTAATTGAATCTAAGTATTCGATATCTGTTGGCCACTGATCTTTCGGTAAGGCTTTCCAAAAAATGCCGCCAAAACCATAGCGAGCAATGCCGCCTGCTTGATTCCATTGGCAGGCAAATTGCGGTCGAGAGGCTAACCAAAAATAGCCTTTGGAGCGAAGTAATTTGCCTTCGGGTTGATTGTTATGAATAAAGTTATAAAACTTCTCAGGGTGAAAAGGGCGGCGGGCCTCGTAAGTAAAGCTGCTAATACCGTATTCTTCGGTTTCTGGGGTATGCTCGCCGCGCAGCTCTTTTAGCCAGCCAGGTGCTTGCTGAGCTTTTTCAAAGTTAAACAGGCCTGTGCCGAGAATTGCATTGATATCAACTTGACCATTTTCAATGGCAATCAGCTCTGCAGAGGTATTTAATGAGCTTAAAATGGCTTTTAAACTCTCAAGTTCATCGGCGCTAATTAAGTCTGTTTTACTAATTAAAATGACATCGGCAAATTCAACTTGATCAATGAGTAAGTCGGCTACGCTTCGCTCATCTTCATCGCCTAAGTGCTCGTTGGTTTCTTGTAAAAACTTGGCTTCGTTAAAGTCTTTTAAAAAGTTAACGGCATCAACGACCGTGACCATGGTATCAAGCCTAGCAACATCAGAAAGTGATACGCCATCTTCATCGGCAAAGGTAAATGTTTCGGCTACAGGAAGAGGTTCTGAAATACCGGTTGACTCAATAACCAAATAATCAAATTGGCCTGTTTGCGCTAAAGCGCGTACTTCAATGAGTAAGTCTTCACGCAGTGTGCAGCAGATGCAACCATTGCTCATTTCTACTAGTTTTTCTTCGCCGCGGCTAAGCGAAACATCGTTTTTAACAGTCGCTGCATCGATGTTTATTTCGCTCATATCATTGACGATTACAGCCACTTTTTTTTCTTCACGGTTATTCAAAATATGGCTGAGCACAGTGGTTTTACCTGCACCTAAAAAGCCAGAGAGCACGGTGACGGGAAGTTTGCTCATGGTAGTGACCCTTAATTAGATTAAACAAAATCGTTAAATGTTTTGTTATAATATATCAATAAAGAGGCGGTTAGGAATAGCTGTTATGTATTAATGCAAGATAAAGATTCACGGTAGTGAAGTGTAATACGCAATCGCATTGCTGTTTATTAGTGAAATCTGAGCTTTTATTGTGTGCTTGCCAAAGAAGACGAAGTTAATAAATGCCGAATGTTGAGTGTTTTTTATGGGGGGAAGGGTAAACCTAAAATAGGTGGTTCAGATTGTTTTAGCTAGAAAAAATTACACAAGTTGTGTAATAAGTTTAATTACAAGTTATTTAATTCCGTCTTAACTTGTTGATATTGTTTGTTTTAATTTTGGCTTTTTACTTGCTTATTAGTTTTCCTAAATTTACGTAATAACAATTTAACGAGTTTAAAATAAAGGGAAACTTATGCCGGAGTCATTTAAATATTCAGGTCAAAAGGGGCATGGTGGTGAGCTACATCAACATGCAAATAATCAGTATTCAACAATGACTACAGCACAAGGTTGTCCTGTTAGTGATAATCAAAATTCATTGTCAGCAGGTAAGCGTGGTCCAACATTAATGGAGGACCATATTTTTCGTGAAAAAATGTTTCATTTCGATCATGAGCGTATTCCTGAGAGGGTGGTGCATGCTAGAGGTTATGGGGCACACGGTTACTTTGAAACTTACGAAACACTTGAAGAGCTGACATGCGCGGATATATTTCAACGAAAAGGCGAAAAAACACCTGTATTTACTCGGTTTTCAACGGTCGCTGGTAGTAAGGGCTCACCTGACTTAGCAAGGGATGTGCGCGGGTTTGCTGTTAAATTTTATACAAAAGAGGGAAACTGGGATTTAGTTGGTAATAACATTCCTGTGTTTTTTATCCAAGATGCGATGAAATTTCCAGACTTGATCCATAGCGCTAAAGCTGAGCCTGATCGTGGTTTTCCGCAAGCGCAAACGGCTCATGATAATTTTTGGGACTTTATTAGTTTATCGCCTGAATCTATGCACATGGTCATGTGGGCAATGTCTGATAGAGCTATTCCACGTTCATTACGCTTTATAGAAGGATTTGGCGTTCACACATTTAAGTTTATCAATAAAAATGGTGAGCAAAAGTACGTTAAATTCCATTGGAAACCTAAATCAGGCATGCAATCAGTGGTTTGGAATGAAGCTGTTAAAATTAATGGAGCAGATCCTGACTTTCACCGTCGCGATATGTGGGAATCAATTCAAAATGGCGATTACCCTGAGTGGGAACTTGGCGTACAGGTATTTGACCAAGCTTTTGCTGATGACTTTGAGTTTGATGTATTTGATGCAACAAAGCTTATCCCTGAAGAACAAGTACCCGTTAAGATCATTGGTCGAATGGTTTTAGATAGAGTGGTTGATAATTTTTTTGCAGAAACAGAACAAGTTGCTTTTTGCACACAGAACATAGTTCCCGGAATCGATTTTACGCCAGATCCACTATTACAAGGGCGTAACTTCTCATATTTAGATACGCAAACCAAGCGATTGGGAGGGCCAAATTTCACTCATATCCCTATTAATGCACCTAAATGCCCAATGCACCACTTTCACCAGGATGGTCACATGGCAATGCATAACCCCAAAGGAAGAGTAAATTATGAGCCAAACTCTTGGCAAAGTGATGAAAACAATCCAAGAGAATGTCCTGTTCATGGCTTTAAAAGTTCTGATGAAGAAACGCAAGGTAGCAAGCTAAGGTATCGATCAGAAACCTTCAGCGATCATTACAGCCAAGCTAGGCAGTTTTATATAAGTCAAACTAAGATAGAGCAATCACATATTCAGGACGCATTGATTTTTGAACTTTCAAAAGTGGAACATTTAGCTATTAGGGAGCGTGTGGTGTCTCATTTACTAAATATTGATAGCGAGTTAGCTAAATTAGTGGCCTCTGGTTTGGGCTTGCAAACAATCCCTGACCCTGCTGAAGCTGCACTAAAAACTCGCCAAGATTTACCTGTATCTGATGCACTGAGTATTCAAAAAAGTGCTTTAAATACTTTTGAGGGAAGGAAGCTCGGTATTCTCGTTAGTGATGGCTTTGACGATCAGCTATTTAATTCATTAGTTAGTGAACTAAACGAGCAAGGTGCGAACTTTGAAATCATTGCAGCCCAGATAGGTGGAGCGAAAAGTTCTACTGGTGTTCATCTTGGAGCTGAGCAAGTTATTAACGGCGGCCCTTCTGTTTTGTATGATGCAGTTGTTTTACTGACATCAGAGGAAGGTGCTAAAGAGTTAATTAAAATTCCAGAGGCGAGAGATTTCGTTTCAGATGCGTACTCACACAAAAAGTTTATTGGTTTTACTGAAAGCTCTATGGAGTTGTTAAAAGCTGTTGGCTTAAATGGAAACCAAGACGACGGCATAATTAACCTAGAAACGTGCAAGGCATGTGACTTTCTTCAGACACTAACACAACTTCGTTATTGGCAACGATAACTCATCTTTCAAGGCGGGGGCTACTCGCCTTGAGTAATGATTATTTATATAGTGAGAAGGTGCAGTGAAATTAATTTATGTTGATGATAATTTGCCCGGTATTACTCGAAAAAGTCACTCTAAATGTTGGCTTTACTACGACCCTACAGGTAAGCGGATTAATGATAAAAGTGAAATCGCCCGTTTAGATGCACTAGCATTCCCTCCTGCATACAAAGATGTTTGGTTTTGTCCTGAGGAAAATGGCCATATCTTAGCAACTGGTTACGATACAAAGGGAAGAAAACAATACCTTTATCATCCAGATTTTAGAGAGCAGCAGGAACTAAAAAAGTTCGAAGTGTGTGAGCTTTTCGGAAATAAATTACCTTTACTTAGAGCAAAGTTAGCTGAATATTTAGAAGGTAATACACTTGACTATCAAAGGACATTAGCCGCAGTTGTTAGATTGATGGATTTAGGCTCTTTGAGGATAGGATCTAAACGAAACGCGAAAGAAAATAATAGTTTTGGAGCGACAACCTTACGTCGCCGCCATGCGAAGATAACAGGGAAAAATATTCGCTTAGAATATAAAGCTAAATCTGGCAAAGTGAGAGAGGTTAACCTTACAGATCGTGTTTTGAGCACCATTATTAAAGAGTTGCAAGATTTACCCGGACAAAACCTGTTTCAATACAAAGAGGATGGTGAATGTATTCCCGTAACTTCACGTGAAGTTAATCAATTTATTCAGCATGTAATGGGAGAGGAGTTTAGTGCAAAACACTTTAGAACCTGGCGTGCAAGTGTTTTAGCATTCGAAGCTTTTTATAATGCAAAGAAAAAGCTCCCTTTGTGCGACATGCTAGAAACGGTATCGAGCCATTTGGGTAATACGCCAACGATAGCACGTAATTCTTATATTCACCCGGCGCTTATTGATTTATGTAAAAAGGATGAAAACAGCCAGGTTGCTTTAAGAAAGCAATTAAAACTGCCCCGTAAAACGAAGTATTTGAATAGATACGAGCGAGGACTGCTACTCTTTCTCAGCTAGTAGATTTGTCTATTGCTGGTAGTCAAGCAATGCCAATTCCTGATAACAACAATGACAGAATAAGTAAGACTATTTGGCAGTGTACTAATAAGTACGGCTGGCTTAACCTTTAGCTAATTAACTGCTTATTAAGGATTTATATGCGCTTAGCCACACGGTTGTTACCGCTTTTTATTACTTGTTTACCTTATACTTTATCGGCAAATGAAGTTTCAGCACCTGAGCTTCCTGAGGCTATACAAGAAATCTACCCTACAGTAATGAATCAACAAGTTTGGGTTGCAGGTGGTATCTCTACTGAACTGCCAGCATCAACGGGTAAGATGACTGCAAAAGTTCATTTTTGGTCACCAGAATACTTAAGTTGGCAATCCGCTCCTAGTTTGCCCGAGGGGCGTCATCATACTTATTTAATTGCAGTAGAAAAAAGATTATTTGCCTTCGGAGGTTTCGTTAATGCGCAAGGCCAATGGACCAATAGCCGTGATGTGTTAATGCTAGATGAAGGCGCTAAAGCATGGCAAAAAGTGGCAAGCTTGCCTTTTGCATTAAGTGAAACCGTAGGCGCAGTGTTAAATGGAAAAGTACATTTAGCCGGCGGCCGCAGCCCAAGCAGTGAGAAAAATGGACAATGGCAGCATAGTTTAGATGTTAGAGCGCATCTAGTCTTTGATCCTAAAAGCTTCACATTTACAGAAGCGGCACCTTTACCTTCAGCGAGAAACAGTGCGGCAAGTGCACAAGTAAACGGCCGGTGGTTTGTGCTTGGTGGCAGGACAGTAGGTGGCGAGCCAATCACAGAAATGCTCGAATACTTACCAGATACAGACATTTGGCAGGCACATGCAGCATTACCCAAAGCGCGTGCCGGGCATGCAGCGGCAGTTATTGATAATGCTATCTATGTGTTTGGCGGTGAACATAGCAAAGGGGTTGACCGTGAGGTTTTTAAATATGATTTAACCAAGCAGCAATGGGGCAAAGCTTTCGAATGGCAAACGCCTCGTCATGGCTTAGGGGCCATCACGTTAAAAGGCCAAATTTGGCTTGTGGGTGGCGCCACAAAAGTGGGATTGTCTGAAACAAGCAAAGCAGTGAATAATGCACAGATGATGTTAGATAATTTGAAATAGATTTTTTAGAACATTTGAACCATTCAATAAAACAGAATGAGTTGTAAAATTTCACCCCCATAAAATTAAATTTCATTTGTTAATAAATGTTAATTGTATTTTGTTTTTTTAGGAACAAATGTATACTAAACAGCCAATAATGATTACATAAAGTGGAATTGTTTTATGAATGGAACTCGTTCAAAAATACTCTTTTCGTTGATCTTTTCTGTTGCCTTGCTTACCGGATGCGGTGGCGGTGGCGGTGGTGGAGGAGACTCTAAATCAGAACAACCTATAATAGATAACCCAACACCAACGCCAGAACCGGTCTTAATGACAGGCGTTTTTTTAGATTCGGCTGTTGCAGGCCTTAGCTATACGACAAGTTCAGGTGAGTCTGGTGTTACAAATAGCGCGGGAGAATTCCAATACCAAGAAAGCGACAATGTTACTTTTTTCCTTGCGAGTATCGAGTTTCCTACAATTAATGCTGCAAGCCTAGTCACGCCACTAGATGTTTTAGACAGCCAAAACTTATACACTCCAGTCGTACTCAATACAATTCGATTGTTGCAATCTTTAGATGAAGACAAGGACCCGTCAAATTCAATAACGCTTGATAGTGACCTAGTTCAACAACTTGAAAGCGCAGGTGTTTCATATGATGACCTGACGTTGTCAACTGAGGAATTTGCTCAATTATTAATACAAAAAGGCCTTTTTGTATCCGTTTCTGATACTGATTTTGTAACGAAAGAATTTGCGGTTTCCCACTTTTCGAGCACTTTATCCAGCTCTAAGGTTATTGATTCAGACGCAGATGGCATCAGTAATGCGACTGATACAGATGATGATAACGACGGTGTTTCTGATGGGGCTGATTTATTCCCTTGGGATAATAGTGAGAGTGCAGATTTTGATTTAGATGGCATAGGCGATAATGCTGATACTGATGATGATAACGATGGTATTGATGATATTAATGATACGACACTGAGTATGAGTAATGCGCTCGATTCGTCGATCAAAAATATTACTCATATGCTCTATCATAAAGTTACAAACAGAGTATTCATTACCGACCAAATTAATAAGTCTTTGTATATTGTTAGCCCTGATACAGGGAACGTAATTCAAACACTGCAGTATGAAAAAATGCCAAGAAGAATGGCAATAGCAAATAATACGCTTTATTTGTCGCTACTTGATCGAGACTTTGAATATTACTCAGAAATTGAGGGGAGTGGCGAGGTTATTGTTTATAACTTATCGCAAAATAAATTCCAGCAAAAAAAACGTTTTAGTGTTGCCGTAGATCCATTTGATATTGTAGCGACAAATTCAGGAAAAGTGATTGTTTCGTCAGGCTCCAATCAATGGACATCAATCCTTGCTTACAATGCTGATACAGGCTTCCAAGTGGGGTCTGCAGGAATTTATCATCAATCTTACTTAAGACTAGACCCTAGCCAGAACTATGTTTTTTCTGCAGACACAGCTTTAAGTCCGAGTGACTTTGAGAAATTTGATATTAGTGGTGAAGGCATCATTTCACGCGGTGACTCTCCATATCATGGTGATTATGGTATTGGAGGACGTCTTTGGGTTTCAGAAGACTACGTGTTTTCTCGTTGGGGTAATATTTTTAATATCTCTGATATGACTCACGTTTCGCAAGTGCTCGGAATGTTTGCTATTGATGATATTCAGTTTGATGAACAAAACAACGTTGCTTTTGCCATTTCGAATGGGAATACATATTTACTAAATCTTCAGTCATTAGAAGTTTTCAGAACGATTACTCAGCCTGGAGATGTTCAGCAGGTGTTTCTTGCTGAGCAATTCACATACTCAGTCACTAAAAGCGATAACACTCTTTATGTGATTAAGACTCCTTATCAATGCGCTGATTGTATCGGCAATACAGCTCCTGTAGCTCACTTTACTTATACGCCAGATACTGGTTTAACAACTGATATATATGAATTTGATGCTTCGAGTAGCTATGACACACAGAGCTCTGAGCTACAATATCGCTGGGACTTTGATGATGATGGTCAATGGGATACTGATTTTACGACGAGCTCTGATACAAGTAAAAAGTTCATAACTGCAGGTACTCATTTCGTAACATTACAGGTAATGGATACGGTTGGTGCTGTTGACAGTGTTACGGTTGAAATTAATGTTGCACAAGGGGAAGATTCGGGCAGTGACATAACTGATGGCACTGCTTACGAATTACAATTAAATGTAACAGCAAAAATTACTGACGTACCTCGACAAAAGCTTTATGTCACAGATAAATCAGCTAAGCGATTATATGTTGTAGACATAGCTGATGGCGAAACTAAAAAGTACTTCGAATTTGAGTTTATGCCGGAGCGAATGACATTATCACCTGATGGTAAGCTACTTTATGTTGCTCTTCTTACTCAAGAGCATAGTTCATTTTGGTGGAGTGAAGAACAAAATGGCTACATTGCGGTGTTTGATTTAGAAAAGCAAAGCCAAGTCAATTTATTTGAAATTCAAACTGACCCTTATGACCTAGTCATAAATGACCAAAACAAACTGATTGTTTCTTCAGGCTCTGGACAATGGACTTACATTTATGCGTTTGATGCTGAAAATGGTGATGTTCTTGGTAGTTCTTCTATTTATCAGGCTGCACGTTTAACTTTGCACCCATCGGGTAATTATGTGTTTGCTGCAGATACTGACTCTATCCCATCTGACTTTGAAAAGTTTGATATTAGTGGAGCTGGCATTACCTCTGTTGGAGACTCTCCATATCATGGTGATTTCACTATAGGAGGCCGTGTTTGGATAACGCCTGATGGTAACTATCTAATTAGCCGTGGTGGTCATGTATTCCGTACCGACAATATGACTTACGTACAAACGCTAGAAGGTTTTGAAGAAGGGGATGAGCTGATTACAGCATTGAATTTTGACTCTCAACAAAATCTAGCTTTTATTGTTACTGATAAAGGTGAAGTGCCTTATTTTAATCTGTCTACGTGGTTTAAAGCTGGCAGTATTGAAGTAGAAAATGCATTCGATGTGATTGTTAATGATGACCAAGTAATAGTGTTGAGTGCAGAGTCGGCAGTAACAACGATGGTTTTGGTTGAGCATCCTTGTTCCATATGTGGTACTAACATGGCGCCAGTGGCTGATTTTACCTATACACCAGAAAATGGCACAACGAGTGATAACTTTGAATTTAATGCTGCAGTAAGTACTGATGCAGAAGATGGTGCAAACTTACAATATCGCTGGGACCTTGATGGCGATAATCTATGGGATACTGGCTTTAGCTCTGATCCTCTCATTAGCAAAAAGTATATTCTTTCTGGTAGCAAAAATATTACTCTGCAAGTCAAAGACACTGCAGGTGCTTCCAATAGTAAAATGATTACAATTGAGGTAGCTCAAGGCACTGACTATGGAACACAAGTGACTGATAGCACAGCGTTTGAGTTGCAATTTAGAGTTACAGATACAGCTGTTGATTCGGTGAGGCAAAAGCTATATGTCACAGATAAACAAGCTAAGCGACTTTATTTAGTTGACTTATTAACAGGTGAAACCGAGAAATATTTTGAGTTCGACTTTATGCCTGAAAATATGACGGTGTCTCAAGATAGCTCGCGACTTTATGTATCTTTGCTTAAACAAGAGCACAGTATGTATTGGTTTGCAGAAGAGCAAAGTGGTTACATTGCTGTTTTTGACTTAGCTGAACAAGCGAAAATAAATGTCTATTCAGTGCCAACTGACCCATTTGATCTTGTTATAAATCAAGAAAACAAACTCATTGTTTCATCGGGATCAGGGCAACATACTAGAATATACGCACTTAACGGGCTTAATGGCAATGTATTCAGCTACACAGATATTTATCAAAAAGGGGTTTTAGATTTACACCCAACTGGTAATACTGTTTTCGCTGCCGATACGGGATCATTCCCGTCAGATTTTGAAAAATTTGACATAAGTGGTGAGAATATAGAAGCATTGGGAGACAGCCCTTATCATGGCGATTATGAAATAAATGGTCGTGTTTGGGTTACACCTAATGGTCAGTTCGTTATAAGTCGTGGCGGTGATGTGTTTTACAGTAGCGACATGACCCATGGTATGGCTATTGCTGGGTTAGATTCTGATATCATTGAAGTTGTTTTCGATGAAACACAAAATCTTGCGCTGGTTTTAACTGATTCAAAGGTCATTCGTCTAAACCTTTCTAATTTTGTTGAGCAAGACAGTATCGCTTCTCAGTCTAGCGGCCATTTACTTGATGTTAATAATCAGTTTTATGGTTTAAAAAGAGATGGCATCATCACTCGTTTAATTAAACATAGTTTTGATTAAATAAGATTTGCTTAGTAGTAAGCCGCTACATTTGTAGCGGCTTTTTTTATACCCCAAAAAAAGCATCTAGAAGGAGGCTTTAGTGTAGGTTCATCACCTACAACATAATTATTTAGAAGTTCAGCTGATAACTAAAGCGCTAACATTTTTACTAATCTAATGTTTGTCTACGAATCAGAAAATTCACATAGTACAAGGTTTTTTAATGTCTAATTTTCAACTACTTAATCTTTTACTATTGAGTGATGTAGCGAATTGGATGACGATTTCCTAGAGCAAGCTTATTGTTGATTAAATGTAAATGGTTAAACTCGTGCAAGTGTCAGCTTTCATGTGGTTTAGTAGTGATGAAAAGTCGCTCCTCTAAAGTTATATTTGTTATTACAGTAGTCATTGCCAGTTTAAGTTCGAGTGCATCCCAGTTACCAGGCGAAGTTAACTGGATGAAAGATGCAAAGTGGGGGATAAGTCATCATTACCTTGCTGGAGGTACTCTAGATAATGCATGGTATAAAATAACAGACTACAACGAATGGAATCACTACGTTAATGGTTTTGATGTCAACGATTATGCAGATAAAGCAGTCAAGCTTGGTTATAGCTATGTAATTTTTACGATTACTCAAAATAGAGGTTATTTATCGACCCCGAGTGATATTTACGACTTACACTCGCCAGCATGCCCAAGCAAAAAAGTTGCGCCTGGTTGTATCACCCAAGTTAACTCAAATCAGGCTGATTACACGCCAACCCGTGACCTTGTTTTGGATTTAGCCAAAGCACTTAAACGAAAAGGCATTAAGCTAATTGCTTATATACCTTCGCACTTAGGGGATAGGTGGACGGGTACAAAAACCAAAGCACCTTACCCTGATTGGTTTATAACCGGTTTTATCAGCGAAAGATCACAGGCTTGGGGAGCCAACATCGCTGGCTGGTGGTTTGATAATTGGTTTGAAGCAGATGAATCGAAACGAAAACTCGAGGCAAAGAATGCTTATTTCGTTGCTGATCAACTTGCTCAGTCTGTTCGAAGTGGCAATCCAAATGCGACGATCAGTTTTCATGCTGGTGATGAGCATAGCTTTGCACCCAAAGAACCACACAGCCAATACACATCAGGTAAAACTAACGAGTTACCTAAGGCACCTTCTTCTAAAAAAGTCATAACAGCTTTAGGTTCAAAAGTGCAGTGGCATGGATTTACCTATACCTCTTTAGGGGGGTGGGGACAAGTAAAGAGCAGCTTAAAGTATTCGAACACAGAAATAGCTAACAGAGTAAAGCTAATTGTTGATGAAGGTGGGTTGATAACGTTAGATGTGGCTATCAATGCCGATGGCAGCTGGATTGCTGATCGTCTGGTGCAAATTCAGACTATTGGTAATGCACTTGGCACAACAAGTGACACCACCTATTCAAGCCTCGAGTTGGTAAATGATGATGATCCAAGGATACGTTATAGCGAAAGTGGATATTGGATCAGCGCGAGCCAAACCAATATGGGTGAGTATATGCAAGATAGGCACATTACAATGATTAATGGTGCTTACTTTAGTTATGATTTCCAAGGTTCAAGTATTGTATTTGCTACATCAAAAGCTGCTGATCAAGGTACTGTTGAGATTCTCATCGATGGTCAATATCAAGGACAGTTTTCAACTTTTGATGAAAATAACTTCCGTCAAGTGCAAAGTATTATATTTGAAAAACATGATTTATCAGCTGGAGCACACACTTTAATAGTGAAAAAGGTATCGGGTGACGTAATGGCAGTTGATCTCGTCTTATCTAAAAAATCTAAGAGGAGTTTTAAAAAAGACTCGTTTTAGTGATCCCAAACAAAGGGGGGAAGCCCCCTTTTTCCATAAATGTTTGATAACGAGCTAGGTTCATACTTTTTAATTCCTCGTACATTGAAACTCACAGAGCAGCTTACATTTCTTTTCACTGTCTGTTAAAAATAATGTTATATTTGTGTTCTCGCTAAAAAGTAATAAAATAATACAAATTATAAATATAACTATCAGGTTTCAAGATGACATTACAAACAAACAGTCCGTTAGTAGAGCAGCGTGCCGACCCATTTGTGCATAAGCACAGCGATGGTTTTTATTATTTTACAGGTTCTGTACCAACTTATGACCGTATTGAGCTTCGTAAGTCTGAGACATTAGAAGGTTTAAAAGATGCTGAAACCTTTGATATTTGGTTTAAACACGACAGCGGACCAATGAGTCGTCATATCTGGGCGCCTGAAATTCATTATCTTGATGGCAAGTGGTATATCTACTTTGCAGCCAGTGAAGAAGATGATATTTGGGCGTTACGTCCATATGTACTTGAGTGTAAAGGTCAAGATCCACTTAATGATGAGTGGGTTGAACTTGGCATGATGCAAGCTGCTGAAGGTGATGAAAAGTCGTTCACTGACTTTTCTTTAGATGCCACCATTTTTGAAAATAACGGTAAGCGTTACTTCTGCTGGGCAGAAAAAACAGGCGGCCAATTTGCTGCATCAAACCTTTATTTAGCTGAAATGGAATCACCAATTAAACTAAAAACTGCACAGTTTATGCTGACTACGCCTGATTACGATTGGGAGCGCGTGGACTTTTGGGTTAACGAAGGCCCAGCAGTTCTAAAACATAACGGTAAAATCTTCATTGCTTTCTCTGCAAGCGCAACGGGTGCATGCTACTGCATGGGCTATATGGAAGCAGATGAAAATAGCGATTTACTTGATCGCAATTCGTGGACTAAAACACGTACGCCAGTGCTAGAGACGAATATTGAAAAGAAAATCTTTGGTCCGGGTCACAACTGTTTTACTGTTGCTGAAGATGGTGAAACGCCACTGTGTATTTACCATGCTCGTGACTATGAGCACGCAGTGGGTGAGCCGAGTGTGGTGCCAAAAACAGACACCCGTCCACTTGAGGAGATTATAAAAGATCCTCTTTATGATCCAAACCGTCACGCACGTGTGTTAGAAGTGAAGTACGACGAAAATGGTCGCCCGTTATTTGAACTCTATTAACTTTATAGAGCCGTAAACTCAGATCATAAAGCCACCTACTTGGGTGGCTTTTTTAGCTTTAAAGCTTGGTTAAGCAATGATAGCGGGGTACCAGTTTGCCAGCGTTACTCCAAATAAACCGATTAAGAACACGACAGATATAAACGCCATCAAACATGCCGTTCCGATTGTAATAAATTTATGGTTAGTTTGTTCTGCATAGCGGACAAGCTCGGCTATGAAAAGAGGTATCAGGTAAGAGCAAAGACTAACGGCAAGCACGGCAGGTCCTGTGAATGTTTTGCTATCGACCCCTAAGCTGCCAAATACTAAAAACCATGCAAATATCAGTAATCTAAAAAACAACACACCATTAGCAGCGAGATATAAACGTATCGCCCAAGTTTTATGCGCATTGAAGTTACGAGCCCGCGCAGTTTTCACTGCAAATAGACTTGAGATGATAACCACTAAGCCGCCAAACATTGTCAGCGCATGCATCAAGGTGTTACCAACGGTGCCTCTTACTATCATTAAATACATGCCGGCAAATGAAATACAGCAAGCTAAAACAACGAATACACGGCCATTATATCGATGAAAGGTTTTGTATTTTGCACGTAATTTTTCAATAAGCTGTAAGCTTCCGCCAAGAATCATCACTACAGCAAATAATACATGCACTGCATACATCAAATTCCCCGTGGTATCATTTGCTACATAAGCGGTGTTGTTAAGTCGATTCCAACCAGATAGACCTGTGGTCATACTTGTCACTCCATAACCAAGAATGAGATAACCCACAAAGCAAATTTGTGCCAGTAATAAGCAAATAAACCAAAGCTTTTTACTGTATTTGAGCGCCTTCAAAGGTGTAAGTTTGCTATTTTTGTTAAACATCATCAATTCCATTACATTTTGCTAATACCGCAAATATAAAGGGCTAGAGAAATATTTCTTATCAAATTCGGAATTTGATCAATGAAATATTGTGTTTATTTATGACCGCCAATGCAGGGTTTGACACATTCACTAACAAACTCTTTTTGCCATGTTGATTTTGAAAAAGTAAACTTACCTGATTGGCAAATTATTCATCAAACTCCCAATTTAAGGTATGCAGAGTTATGCAAAATACTTCCCCTTATTACTTACTCGTTTTTGTTTGTATGGGGCTAATGTTGCTAAATGGCATGAAAAAAGATAAGCAGCTTATTCATTATCTGTTTGCTGTCTTTTGTGGTTCGCTTTGCATGGTTGGGGTGCAAAAAATCAGTGCACCGAGTATTGGTGTTTACAGCTATTTAATCGGTTTATTTACTTGTGCAACATGTAATATGTCTTGGCTTATATCACGCACTTTGTTTCGTGAGCACAAGCCTTTTTCCATGGTGCATATTGCTGTAGCCAGCACTATTGCAGGTTTGATTATGTTTAATCAAACTTGGCATTATTTGGTAAGTGTTGATGCGCAGATTTTCCCAGATAGCCAATTCATGTGGCGTTTAAAGCAAGGTATGGGTGAAATAACTGTGCTGCTATCTTCGAGTATTCTGGTGCTGTCCTTTTGGGAAGCATTACGAGGCTATAAAGGTAAAACACGAACGCAAAAGTGGCAGGCAACTATTTTTGCTAGTTGTTACTTTTTAGCAGTATTTAATGCCAGCATACTGCCTAAGTTTTTATTTAGTGAAAGCGAATTTCAACAGTTTGAGCCACTTATAATTACCTCATCCGCCTTGTTAATCGTACTTGCAATGCAGTTAGTGATGTTTTTGCAAAAGCGTCCCCATCCTTGTGTAACTGAATCTGCTGAAATTGAAGAGGTGAACTCTGAAAGGGCAGTTCAAGCTACTAAAAAAATTGAGCCGTCAGAAAATAGAGAAATAGAGCCTGAGCTGACCAAGGGCATAGAAGCACTTATTATTAAGCAACAGGTTTATTTGCAAACTAATTTGAAAATTTCTGACTTTGCACAAGCTTTAGCAGTACCTGAGTATAAAATTAGCCGCGCTATTCGCCATCATTTTAAAGCCACTAATTTTAATTTATTTATTAATCAGTATCGAGTAAAGCATGCGCAAATGCTGCTCCTAAAAGACGAAGCAAGTCATTGGAGCATTCTAAGTATTGCACTTGAAAGTGGTTTTTCTTCGCTTGCTACTTTTAATCGTGTTTTTAAAAGCAGTGTAGGGATAAACCCCAATGAGTTTCGTAAGCAAAACGGCTCGTTAGCAGAACAAAAATTAATAGAGCTCGCTGATTAGGGTTGTTTTTGGCTTAAATGTGCTGCAATTACTTCAAACATGTTTTGTACTTCTATAGGCTTGGCTATGTAACCTTGCATCCCCGATTCTTTGGCTTTAGTTATGTCGGCTTCCATAGTATTGGCAGTCATGGCGATAATAGGAATATGGGCATACTTTGATTGCTTTTTAATTTTATTAGCAGCGGTATAACCATCCATTTTTGGCATTTGGCAGTCCATTAAAATACAATCGAAAGAGTCTTTTTCGACAGCTTCAATGGCCGCTATGCCATCCTCGGCGACATCAACAATAAATCCATTTGAGCGCAGTATTTGCGATGCGACTTGTTGGTTGAGGGGGTTGTCTTCAACAAGCAGTATTTTTGAGCCAGCAAACTTTTTAAAGCATGTGTTGTCTACACTGTTATCTTTTTTCGTGGCGATACCCATAACATGCTCAAGCGTTTTGAGTAGATTTCCTTTAATAATTGGCTTTAATAATATTTCTTCAACGGTTTTATTAAGTGTACTAAGGGTGTTTTTAACCTCTTGGTTTTCATAAGAAGCGAGAATAATGGTTTTTGTAATGTCGATAGAAAGCTGCTGTTTGAGGTTCTCCAAAATGTTATTTTGCTCATAGTTTAGAACATGCCAGTCTAAAAAAATAAAGTCATAGTCATGGCTAATACTGATTTCTAACAGTCTTTCATCTTTACAGTTAATAGTATGGGTGTTGATTTCTAATGTATTGAGCATATTCCGTAAAACTGCTTCAGGGCGGTTGCTTTGTTCAATAATAAGAGCATGCTTTTGTTTAAAAACGTTTGTGTCGTGAGTACTTTGTTTGGATGATTTAGCGAATGACACTGTAAAACTAAAGCAACTGCCTTTGTTTAATTGGCTTTTAACCTCAATGTTACCTCCCATAAGCTCGAGGATCTTTTTGCTAATAACAAGGCCAAGGCCTGTACCACCAAACTTACGTGTTGTAGAAACATCGGCTTGTGAAAAGGGCTTAAACACATTATTTACTTGCTCCTCAGACATGCCAATACCTTGATCAATCACCTGAAAATTAATACAAATACTTTTATTTGTTTGTGACTCTATCGCCATTTTAAGCATAACGTTTTTCTGATTTGAAAACTTAATTGCATTACTCAGTAAATTTAATAAAACTTGATTGAGCCTAAGAGTGTCACCGATTAAAAACTCAGGAATGCCATCATCAATATCAAAGATTACTTCAGTGTTATTTTGCTCAATTAAACTACTGACTAGATTTGCTAGATTTGCGAGGAAGTCATTTAGATTAAAATCACTATTTTCAAGTTCGAGTTTATTGGCTTCTATTTTAGAAAAGTCGAGAATGTCATTGATAACACCAAGCAACGATTTAGCTGAAAGCTGGATTTTTTCGACGTAATCATACTGTTTGTCAGTCAAATCGCTATTGAGAGCTAGGTGGGCCATACCTAAAATTGCATTCATAGGTGTGCGGATTTCATGACTCATATTTGCTAAAAACATCGATTTAGCTTGATTGGCGGCATCGGCTAATTCTTTTGCTTTATTTAAATCTTGGGTGCGAGTGATGACTTCTTTTTCTAGATTTTCGGCCGCATGTTTTAGCGTCATATTTGCTTCATATAACTCTAAGGACTTCTGTTCTAAAAGTGCTTCGGCTTCTTTTCTGGCCTTGCGCTCTCGTTCTATTCTTCGTTTGTAGAGTTCTTCATCCACATTAAGCTTCTTTTGTTAGGGTAAAAATGGCAGATTGGAAGTTTTCGTCAATCTCGCTTTTAACTGTAATTACTTCATTAAAATGTTCACAGGCTCCCTCAATCAAGCCCTCAGCTAAACAAGCAAATGGGTTACCTGAGCGATAAAACATTTTCATCTCGTTCTTGCTAATTCGTTTTGTTTCAAAACTTGGTAATTCAGCATCGTGGTAGAGCTTTTTAACCTCAATATGCACGTGCCGGTCGATGGTATCAAGGAAGTCAAAAGTGCTTTCGACATTATTAAAGAAGTGTGGAAACAAAACAAAAAAGCGTTTTAACAAATACTTACCGTAGGCATGAACCAGCTCATTAACAGGTTTATTGATATGTCTGCTTAATGAGCTGACCAACATTAGCAGTTCTTTATTGTCGTAATTTCCAACGCTGGTGTAGGCGCCGTTTGAAGGAAGTGAGTTTTCTTCAATGATTTTGTCAGCCACCTCAAAAGAAAACTCATTTTCAACCATTTCTAAAAACTCGGTAAAGACGATACCTTTCATAAAGTAACTCAATAAAACGTCATACTAAAAGTTTAGATACAAACAAGGGTTTTACAATTTCTCTACTTACAATTTTTGTGTGGCTAGAGCTTTTAATTTGATTATTAATTAAAGGCTAGCAAGCAAACCTACTAAACAAGGTTATACTTTTTAATACTATCGTCTTTAGATTGCAGTTTGGTTTGGTATTTTATGGTGATTGGCTCGAGGATAAGAAAACGCTTATTGCTCGCTTTTACAGCAGCGTGTATTGCTATTTTGCTTGCGCAAACAATCATCAGGCAATTATGGATATTGCCAACCTTTGAAGCGATGACAAAGCAAAACGATAGGATTGATATTCAGCGAGTGGAGTCTCAACTTCAGCAAGAGATTGATGCGCTGTCAAAAATGGTTTTTGATAGCTCCGCTTGGGATACCATGTATGTGGCAGCGTACGAACGTGATACCCAGTGGTTTAATGATGATTATGTTATTGCTGACGCACTGCAACGTTTAGACGTGAATGGTTGGTATTTATATGATACGCAGGCAAATATTATCGGAGGTGGCAGTTTTAATAATGATTATCTGACTTACTCACCAAAGATCTTAGAAACCTCCCATTTGTTGAAAGAAAACGACTTAATAGTCTTATCTGATGATATAGCTAATAGCCAATCAGCGTTAGTTCATAAAGTCCGATTTATCACGATAGACAAATCTCCAGTTCTGACAATTGCTTACAATGTAACGAAGTCTGATGGCTCGGGTAAATTTGTAGGGACTTTGCTGCTGTGGAGCTTTATTGATGAAGGTTTTGTAGAAAATTTAACCCCAGGGTTAGCAAATGATATTCGCTTTTATGGCACGGACGAAGTGTTTAAATATAAAGATCATTTAACCAGAGTATTTGGTGATAATCGTAGCGTAATGGGTGCTTCCCAACATAATCGGCGTCTTTACTTAGGAGTTAATGACCAAAAGGGTAACTTGTTATTTGTACTTTCTATTAAATCGCGTGAGCGTACTTACGATCGAAGTTTGTTTGATAGCTCTTTAATCACTGGGTTATTTATTTCTGGCTCAGTGTTTGTTTTGTTTTATTTATATATAAATCAACAGGTTTTGAAACCACTTAGAAAGCTTTATACATTAGTAAATTCAGCAATAAGCAATAACGATTTTAGTGCTAGAGACGAGTATTACGGTGATAACGAATTACACCAGCTCGGAAGGGGAATGAATGAGTTATTTACTCTGATTGAAAACCAACGTGAAGAAATATTTCTTCGCCATGAGAAGTTAAACCATATCAGTAATACAGACTCAATGACGGAGCTTGCTAATCGTAGGGCTCTAGATAAACACTTTGCAAAGCTTGCCAGTGATGCTGTATCAGCTAAACAGCCTATTTCATTGATCGTAGCTGATATCGATCACTTTAAACTCTACAATGACTTTTATGGGCATGATCAAGGTGACAAAGCGCTATGTGAGGTTGCCAATCTCCTTAAAGATAATACCAACCCAGACAATCACTTTGTTGCTCGATATGGCGGCGAAGAATTTGTAATTGTGCTCAGTAATACTGATAAGCAGGAGGCACTCAAAGTGGCAGAAACCCTGCGTAATGCTGTTGAATCAGCTCACATTACCCACCAAGGTCGAGAAGACTTAAGCTATGTTACTTTATCGATTGGCGTTGCCAGTAAAGTCACTAATGAGGCGTTTGATTCAGATAGTTTATTTAAAATAGCTGATAATGCGCTATATAAAGCCAAAAAGCAGGGGCGCAATTGCTGTGTTGCTGGTGATAAAGCTCAGCTATAGTCTAATAGCTGAGCTTTATTTTTTAAATTGCAACTAAGCTTTGCTCAAGCATTGCTTTAATTTGCTTAACAATTTTAGCTTCTGTTTCTGGCTCAAATTGTTGAATACGTGGGGTGTGAATATGCCCTGTAGGGATGTCTGAATTAAGCTCATCACGCAGGCGAATACTACGGTACGAAATTTCATTGGATAAGTAGCCGCCGCCACCGCCTTTTACCGCAATCGCACCTTCTAATTCTTTAATTGATTTTGGCTCAAATGCTTTTTCAAGTGTAACGACTTTGTAGTTGTCGTTAATTATGAATGGCCCTTTAGCTTGTTGCATTTGCTTAACTGGTAAGCTGAATAACACAAATTCGTTACCAGGTAGTGGGCGGTCATTAAGGCTTGAAACCTTTGGGGCAGTGGCCGTGCCACCATAGATTATATTGGCGTTATCTGGCGCTGTTACACTGCGACGCTTACCTGGGAAGCGTTCAAGATCAAAGTCTTCCCTGCCCATACTGATAGTGGCGATCATATCGACATTATTAAGTGCGTAATAAGGTGCAAATAATGATTCGATGATACCTTGATCAAAGTCTTCATAGCGTACTGGCACCATCACTGTATTAATCTCAGCGCTTATGCCTTTGTAATTTATAATTTGGCCATCAAGTAACAGGGCTGCGACACCTGACGGGTTGCTTTGATTAATATTTTTATCCAATAAGAAAGGATCAAAACCTGTAATCAAAATACGTTTATCGGTTTTTTTACTGTAATCAAGCTCTGTTCGGCCTCGGCTGCCATTTTCAAGCCTTGTTAATAATGCGGTTTGTTCACTGTCTGTCATTGCAAACTTTGGTTTGCTGGTGCGAATAATCTTGCTTGAAAGTAAACGTGCCCAATACAGTTCGCGGTCGTCGAAACTGTTAGTTTTAATAATGCGGGCTTTCGCATCTCGCCATAATTGCTTGGCGTAGTCATCGATAAGGTCACTCGCCTGCTGGTAACTTGTGGTAGCTTGCCACTGTTTTTCAAATTGGTTTACTTCATCAGCAAAAGCATTCAACACCTTTGGCATGGCTTTGCTGGCTTTTTCAATACGCAGTTCTTCAACGGTTAAATCGGCTGCAAATGCAGAAAATGACGAGGCGATTAAGCTGGTGGCAAGTAAAACTTTTTTCATGATAATCCTATTTAGTTACAGCACGTTTAGTAGGCTTGAGTTAACTATCCTATGGATAAAAGCCCAGCGCAAATAAAATCGCTCAATACAGAACTGGAATAAAAATTAATTAATGGAGATAGCGGTTTTGATCAAAATCATTTCTCAAAGGGAAGGCTTTTGATGTGTGAAAAAGAGTAATTAGTTATCGTTTTTCGGTAATTAATGTTTGTTTTTTAAGTTTGATAGTGCCATAGTGTTTTTTTACTAGAAGGATCGTGAACATGAAATTTGGTTCTATTGCAGTGGTTTCGCTGATTGTGATGTTATTAACTGGTTGTACAACAATTAAAATTGAGGAGTCTCATTTTTTATACCCCGATAAAAAAATAACAATGCAGGAAATACAAAGTGTTGATGGTACTGCCATAACGCAAAAGGTAACTTTAACTACCTATGATGGCATCAGCCTTAAAGGTACCCTTATTAAAGTTGCAGATGCTCGCGCCACTGTAATTTACTTTGGTGGTAACCAGTTTCGCGTTAGTGTCGCTGGTGGAGAACCTGCCAAGCTAATTTTACCTTTTCAGGTAAATATTTTAATGATGGATCATCGTGGTTATGGGCTTAGTTCAGGAGTACCCAGCGTGGCTAATCTACAAGCTGATGCATTACAGGTGTTTGATTATGTAAAAGGCAGAGCTGACTTAAATCACTTGCCTGTTGTGATCCATGGCCATTCTTTAGGAAGTATGATCGCAGGTTATGTTGCCAGTCAGCGCAATGTTGATGCTCTGGTACTCGAAGGTAGTGTGACAAATGTTGAACAGATGACAGCAGCACGAATTCCGTGGTTTGCTAAACCGTTTGTTAGGCTTGAGTTTAGTGAAGAGATTAACCAAGTCGATAATTTAAAAGCGTTACAAGTTTACCAAGCACCGCTATTAATAATCACAGGTGAAAAAGACACACAAACTCCACCTGAGTTAGCGAGAGCTTTATATCAACACGCAAAATCTCAGCAAAAGCAGATTTACATCGCAAAGGGGAAGCATCATTCAGATGCGCTAACAGGTAAGCAATTAGCGACTCATTATGAGCAACTTTTAAAACAAATAACATTGAGTAAATCGTCATGAAAAAAATTGTTTGGATGAGTACGCTGATCCTAAGCTTGCTAGTTTTTACGCTCCTTAGTTTGTTAGTTACAAGCATTATTGTGCTTTTTAGTGACAATGATGTTTTAAGCTTTACTCAAAGTAATGGTGCGCATATGTGGATTGGTCTTGAAGTCAGCGGATCTTGGCAGGGAATAGCGCAAACATTGAGTGAGAGTGATTTTGATAGTGTTTTATGGCTTGGTCTTGTGCAATTGCTGCCATTTATTCTTATCAATATAATTTTGATTCGGTTATTTTTGCTCTACCGACGTGGGTCTTTCTTCGCTATTGAAAATATTCAATGTTTTAAATGGTTAGGTGGCGTATTATTGGCGCAATTTGCGCTAGTTGTATGCTATCCACCACTACTTATTACTCTTCTAAACTTTGCAACAGATACTGATTTGGGAAGAGTCGTGGTTATACAAGATACTGATATTATAGGTTTAGTGATGGGTTTAATTATTTATGTTATTGGTTGGATCATGGGTCAAGCACAGCAGCTACAAGAAGAGCAAGAGTTAGTGATTTAATGGCGATTATTATTGATTTAGATGTTGTGTTAGCTAAGCGAAAAATGAAGTCTGCAGAATTAGCTGAAGCGATAGGTATTACGCCACAGAACTTATCAGTTCTGAGGGCTGGGCGAGCTAAAGCTGTACGCTTTACAACCTTAGATGCAATTTGTAAGCACTTAAGTTGTCAGCCAGGTGATATTCTGCGTTTTGAAGATGATTAGCGCAAAATAAGCTTTGTTTGTTTAGTTTGAGAGTCTTTTAATAACTTGCGGTATTTTGCTGGCGTGATGTGCATTATTGCTTTGAATTCTTTGATTAAATGAGGCTGATCGGTAAAGCCACAATCTAATGCAATATCTGCAAAACTCATTTCAGGGTTAACTTTAATTGCTTGTTTAGCAAGCTTTACCCGGTATATACGCTCAAAATACTTAGGGGTGACACCGCATTGCTCCTTTACTTGCCTTTCGAGCTGGCGTTGACTGAGTGGGGCAAGTTGATAAGCGGTTTCGAGTGGCGTTAACTCAATAAGGTAGCGGATTAAGTGTTTTGAGTGCCTGTTACTGTGGTTAATATTTTTATTATCAGTAAAGTGGCGGCAAATAAACGCAACAAACGCTTCTAAGCTGGCATTATCTTGTAGGCCTTCGGCAATTTCACACAGCGATTGCTCAGCAAGGAGTGGATGTGCGTTTCGCTTAAGTTCAGACAATACGGTTGGGTTAAAGCGAATTCCGCAAAACTGCGCGTCGTATGAAAATGTGACTTTGGATGCTTGAGTTGATGTTTCTTGTATTGCATAAGGGGCAGCAAGCGGCTTGTCATCCAGTAAAACCTCACCAGTAACAGGAAACACAAGCCCTGTTGCACCGTCGCAGGCAAGCCATTGTTCACCTTGAGAGTGCGCTGAGGCATACCAAATAGCTTGTATGCTATCGGCAAGATAGCCCTGTGGGGTCATTAATTCGAGCGTTAAATGGTTACTCATTAAACTTTACTGTCTCTGTCGATAGTGGAAGTATCTTCAATTGTATGCCGTTGTGTCAATTTTTAGTCCAAGTCTAAGTTGCTTTATGGGCTGTTATTCGCACCATTTTTTTAATCCTGCTATGCTACGCCCATTAGCAATCACTGAGTATTTGAGATGATTAACGATAACGATGTAATCGAAACATTAGATGAGTTAGAAACATTTTTACGCCTAGTTGAAAATGGCGGTTTAGGGCTTGAGAATGTAGCTGGTGTTGCGCTTGCAACAAATAATAGCGATGGTCGCCCATTTGTTGCAGTACTTGATGATAGACATCAGCTACTACTGGGTCGTTACGTAAGCAATGATGTGTATGAAAATGGCAAAGATATGGTGCGTTATGGCACTAAAAAACCTCATTAATCATCACTGAGGCACTAGTTAAAGTGGGGCGAAGATGCCCCATTTTTATTGGTATAGGGCAAGTTCTCTGTGAATACTTAACACCAGTTCGCTAGGAATACATAACTGACTTGCCAATGTGTCTAAGTAGTGTTTAGAAATTGCTTGGTTTAAATCAATCGCACTGGCACTGGCTGCATATACTTCAATACCCATTTGTGCGTTTGGCACAGCGTCAACTAACTCGGATAGTTGCATTGGTTTTCTCAATTCATCGAACAGCATGGCCTTTTCTTGCACAGACAATTGCATTGTCTCAACTTGTGTGAAGATTTTTTGTCTTTCTGTTTCATCAATGTGGCCATCAGCATAGGCGGCTGCAATCATAGCGCGCATTAATAATAGTTGCCCATCACTATGATTATCGTCGATTGCATCACTAAATGACTGCTCAGGCAGTGTGGCTGGAGTAAAATCAAAACCACGCGAGCTCGTTTGCTGCACAGGAGCCGCTTTTTGTTCTGAATATTGTTTATAGGCTTTCCAGGCAAGCCCACCTACAGCAGCTAGCGCACCATATTTAACGGCTTTTTTACTGTTCTTTTTACTTTTTCCGCCCATTAAACTAGTTAGCCCGCCGCCAGCAACACCCCCTAAAAAACCACTCAGCGCACCTGATTTATTTAAATTACCCACTAACTTTTGTAAGTCTTTCATTGTTCTCTCCTTGCAGATATGTGCCCAGATTAGGCGATTTGAAATTAAAAGGAAACGAGATAAATGTTACAAAACACATCAGGTAACAATTATCTGTTTTAGGTGCTAACTTTCAGCTTGCTTAAAATACACTCAATACTATAAGTTAGGATTTCTGTTTGCTTATTAATAAGGAAAAACTCATGGCAGATAATTACACTCCACCCGAAGCAAGTCTTGAAATGGTATCTGAAAATAACTCAGGGCAGGGAAAGGTAGACAATTTACCCGAGGGTATTAAAGGCTTTAGTTGGGGCGCTTTTTTGCTAAGTTGGATTTGGGCAATTGGCAACAGCACATGGATTGGTTTATTAGCCTTAGTGCCTTATGTTGGTTTTATTGTGTCGATATATTTGGGCTTTAAAGGCCGAGAAATGGCTTGGCAGAATAAACGTTGGGATAGTGTTGAGCATTTTCAACGAGTTCAAAAACAATGGTCATTTTGGGGCGTATTGATCATTGGTGGCATATTTTTATTGGGTATTCTATCGGCAATATTAATACCTGCCATTCAGGCTAATGCCTAAATTATAAACAAAGCGAATCGGTATAAGAGTCAGTATTTACTGGCTTTTTTTATATCTGAAATTCAAACAACAGATTTAATTCCACATATGGCGATTATGTTTTTCATTCTTTATTTTATGATAATCGTAAAATAAAGTTTGACAATCATAAACCAGCTGCGTACTTTTTAGACTATGAAAATACGAATCAACCTAGATATAGAATTGGCAAAGAACAAAATGCAGCTGAAGGAGCTATCGCAGCGCATAGGTATTTCTATGACCAATTTATCATTACTTAAAAACGGAAAAGTGAAAGCGATCCGCTTTAGTACGCTAGAGGCTATTTGTGAAGAGCTCAATTGCCAACCGGGCGATATTTTGGTGTACGAACGTGATAGCGAATAACTTAACAACGCAACAGGATTTTGGAGGGCATATGTTCAACCGTGACTATTTAATACCAGGCATTGCAGCGGGGTTACTTGCTGTCATATTTCCCTTGTACTGGATTTCAGTTTTTGGTGAAACACTTGATGGCTTAGGAGAAGCACTTAAGCTTGACCTACAAAGTTTAAGCTTTTCAGACCTTATTTTTGTATTCATAGGTGCACTTGAGATATATGTGTACTTGAGCTTACGCAAGGCTCTTAAAGATATGTTTGATGTAGAAGGCGTTCGCATCTTGTTATGTGTATTAGCGGTGCTGGTATTGGCTTTTCATGCTACCGTTCTTTGTGATGTTTACCTTGCTGTTGTCGGCGATAAAGCATCGAACGACGTGATTGATAGTATTTTGGTTATTGCCATGGTGGTATCGGCTGGGAGTTTAGGCTTGTATGCGTTAGTTGGTTTAATCACAGCGGCTTTATTACTGACTAAGCGCCATGGTATTTCGTCACTACTTACGGTGTTTTCTATTCTACTGCTACTAATATGTATCCTACAGTTAACGGTGATTTTTGCTTATTTGAATTTATTTTTATTCCCTGCAGCTTTATTAATTTTAATGGTTTTCTTTATCAAAAAACCTGAACAGATCGAAGTAGTTTAGTTCGGTTTGCACAGCAAGGAGTAGGGTATGAACTGGTTTAAAACGATTTTGTTAACGCTATTTTTTTCATCTGCTTGGGCTGCGACCTGTTTGTATGGTGGTGTCAGTGGTTGGTTTTTAAAGCCAATTGCTGAGACTGGTAACACTGAGCAATTTATTGCCAACAGCAAGGCGTTGATTTCTGAAAACCAAGCGAACATAGCTTATGTTTTGATTGAAAGTGGCGAAGTGATTTTTCAAGATTACTCGAAAAGCAAAGATGAAATAACCGCAAATACGTTGTTCCCTGTGGCATCACTTAGCAAGTTTATTACTGCTTATGGCGTGATGATTTTGGCAGAGCAGCAGAAAGTTGACCTAGCTAAAGCAATACATGAACAACTAACAGTTTGGCAATTACCTGATTCAGAGTTTGATAATCAAAAGGTCAGCCTTGCTCATCTGTTATCTCATACTGCTGGGCTTAGTGATGGTTTGGGGTTTGCTGATATTCCTCTAAGTGAAACGGTACCAAGTTTACTTGAGTCGCTTGATAACCCGCTTTCATCAACGGGTGTGCGAGAAATTAAAGCCACGAAACCACCGGGCGATTTTCAATACTCTGGTGGCGGCTATCTGATGCTAGAGCTACTGGTAGAAGAAAAGACGAATCAACGCTTTGCAACTTGGATGAATGATAATGTCTTTAAGCCAGTCAACATGACTGATGCCAGTTATGATGTACTAACTGAGTTAGACAACATAGCACCTGCGTACGATAAAAGTGGGCAAGCTTCCCAGCACTTTCAATACGCATCGGCAGCGGCCACAGGTTTATTTGCAAGTAGCCATGACTTAATCGCTTTAGTGCAAGCATTAACATCACCTCAAACAGGGCAGTTAAGCCCGCAAATGATCACCACCATGCGAGAGCCATTAGGATTTAGCTTAGGAGCACCAATCTGGGGGCTTGGTACCATGCTTTACGCACCAACAGCGTCGGGAGATTTTGTGTTTGGCCACGATGGTGCAAATGAGCCGGCAATAAATAGCACGCTTCGCATTAACCCCGATAACAATGATGCAATCATCGTACTTAGCAGCGGCGGTGAACATATTGCATCAAAACTTGGTTATGAATGGACGCTTTGGCAAACGGGTTCCCCTGACTTTTTAGCCTTTGATATTGCCCTGCAAAGCGCTTTTGTACCTTGCTTAATAGGCCTTGGTATCATCTTGATAGGTATGATTATTGTGCGTTTCAAAAAAGCGAAATAAGTAATTGATGTTAAGTTTAAATTATTTTTCTGCTTTACCCGGGAATTAGTAGCATTGTCATTGTTCATTAACGTGAACAGCTATAGTATTTGCTTTAAATTGATTTATCAGGATAGGGCGCATGTTACGATTTTTTTCTATAGACCAAGGTGTAATTACAGAAACCGAACCAGCTGCTGATACGCCTCTTGTCACTTCTATTAAAAATGCCCACTGGATTGATACCATAAATCCAACAGAAGAAGAACGACAAGCACTGGCAGGCACCCTCAATATTACCTTACCCGGTGCTGATGATGTTGAAGAAATCGAGGCGTCTTCCCGGTGTTTTATCGACCATGAAGGCTTGCATGTGCATGCGCTTTTTATGTCACCAAATGAAGGGCGCTTTAATACGGTGACAGTGGCTTGTTTGTTACAAGACAACTGTTTGCTGACAATCCGTGATGATGAATTAGCCGATTTCCGTTTATTACGACTTCGTGCTCGAAAAGGGCAAGTGGCGTGTGATAATCCCAAGCAACTTTTAGTAACTTTGTTTGACCAAAAAGTCGAAAACCACGCAGATATGCTTGAAGACATGCACCATCAATTAGAAAAACTCAGTGCTTATGTACTTGAAGAAGACGACTCAGATTTAGAAGAAGCCGTCAGCCGAATCTCTCGTCTTGAAGATAACAACGGCAAGGTGCGTTTATGTTTGATGGATACGCGTCGGAATATCTCGTTTTTACTGCGCTACTTAGGAGCACCAACAGAAGACCGCGAATCACTGCGTGAAATTGTGCTCGATATTGATACCCTTATGTCTCACTGTACCTTCTTGTTTGATAAAGTGAACTTTTTAATGGACTCGACTCAGGGTTTTATAAACATCGAACAAAACCAAATTATCAAAACCTTCTCAATTGCCTCTGTGGTGTTTCTACCGCCGACCGTCGTCGCCAGTATCTATGGGATGAATTTTAACAGCATGCCAGAACTGCAATGGGCATGGGGTTACCCGTTTGCAATTGGCATTATGTTGCTGTCTGGCTTTGCACCTTACTTGTTCTTTAAACATAAAGGTTGGTTGTAATACCAACCCGCAATAATACTTAATCATTTTGAGGGATTAAACCTGTCGCTAACTGCGTTAAAAATTTCTCATTTAGAACAACTAAATAACGAAATTTTTGCCTTGTTATCAACGAGGTTTTATTGCCTCAAAATAGACTACTTAATTAAGCGGGTTGGTATAACAAAGCATAAAAAAGCCCAGCAAATGCTGGGCAAGGGGTCTTCGGATAGACCTAGGGGGTTTAGCCTTTCAATTCGCCGGTAGACGATTCAATATGCGCACGAACAAACCATTGGAATTGTTCTAAATCGGCCAGTTGGCCGGTGATCATATCTTCAGAAACTGGGTCTAGCTCACCAAGCTTTTCGATAGCTGCACGGTGGTCTTTATTGACGCCGTTGTACACTTTATCAAGTGAAGATAGATGGTCAGTCACTAAACCTTTACCAATTGAATAGTCTTCCCATGTACGGCGATCTACAATTGATTGTGGTGTGCCAACAGGTACGCCACCCATAGTTGCAATACGCTCTGCAATCGTATCAGTCATCTCTTGGACTGCGCTTACTTGCGGGTCGAGCATTTCGTGTACACCAATAAAATTAGGTCCAACAACATTCCAGTGAATGTGTTTTAAAGTGAGGTGTAAATCGATTAAAGCGACCATACGCTGGTCTAAAATAGCAATTGTGTCTGCTGCAGCTTGGTCTTTAACACCCGGTGCTGTAAATTCTGCGACTTTTGATGATGAATTACTCATTACTCCTCCGAGATTATCTATTAATTTCCTTTCGCTTTTAGTTTTAAAAGCATGTTTAGTTAGATAGAAGCAAACGTTATGCCTAAAAGAGATTTGTGGTTAAGTTGTTGAATTTATTTGGTTAGATTTTTTTTGTGTTTTGTTGCAGTAGCTATGGCTAAGGTGGAGTATGAAAACTCTGCACACCGAATGTAAAAAATTCAGTGTGCAGATATAAGTTTAAATTTAACGGCTTAAGAGAGTAATGCTGCTGCTAAGCGAACAAAGTCAGATGAGGTTAGAATTCCCACTAAGTTGTTATCTTTATCAACTACAGGCATGCAGCCGTGGCGATTTTCGACAAAGAACTTAGCGACGTCATGCAACGGTTGCTCTGGCGAGATACTGGTAAAATCGGTAGCCATGATATCAACTACTTTGGTTTGTTTTTCTTTGCGTTCAAGGGCGCTGGCGCTGTAATTAGCCATGATATTCATTACCTGAGCAATCATGATTTTTTGCGTTAACATGCCAACTAAACCACCGTGCTCATTGATCACTGGGATATGACGGACATTCTTCTCTTTCATTAGGTTATGAGCGTCATGCAGTGTATTTTGTGCACTAATAGCAAACGGGTCTGGCGTCATCAAATCACTAACTAGGTGTGTCATTGCTAAATCCTTTCAATTAATCAAGTTGTTGTAAGTCTAGTCCTTATCTAGTTAATTGCACTTTAGTGAGATCAAAGTTTTAGTGATTAACGGTGCAAGTACCAGCATTACTTTGCTGGCAATAGTGAAAGTCTAAATAATAGTGAGACTTAGCGGGTCGCTCACCTTTAGTTAGGTACTGATACATCAATTCAGCAGACAGACGGCCCATTTCAAATGGGTTTTGACCAATGTTAGCCGATGATAATCCTTGCTGTAATACGTCTAATTGCATTTGCTCTGTATCGGCAGAAACAATCACCACGTCTTTATTGGCAATGCGCTGTTTATGTTTAGCAATTACGTTTGCATAGTTAGGGTTAAATTGGGCAAAACCTGCTACAGCTAAAAATAGTGGTGGATTTTCGAGGTTAAGAAGTTTGTCGAGCTGGCCGAGGGATACCTCTCGCTTGCCTAAGCTATACAAAGGGCAGCGATCAAACTCACTCCAGCCATTTTCACCACTTAAACGTTTATCTTTTTGCCCTGATAATGCATAGCGCACACCTTCAATACGCTTGTTTAAATTAGGTGTCGTTGAATGCCCTGACTGAATACACACTTGGTTGGTTGTTTTGTTAGTAAATTTTTTTAATTCGTTGCCTAACGCAACACCATAATCAAAATTATTAGTACCTACATAGGCTAAACGATATTGCTGATCTTCTTCGAGCAGATCAGAGTCAAAGGTAATTACAGGAATGTTGTTATCTTTAAGCTGTTTAAGAGCTCTTGCAACAAGATAATTAGAGTCTGTGGTTGCGATTAATAAACCACTAATATTGTTTCTACGAATGAGGTCGGTGATCACTAACACTTGGGTGCGAATATCTTGAAAGTCTTTAGGGCCGTCGTAAATACATTCAAAATCGAGATGTTGTTTTGCAAATTGCTCACAACCACGAAAGGCTTGCTGATAAAAGCTATCGTTCTTGGTTTTACCCACAACAGCCACCACATATTTGGCCTGAATTGGCAGAGCAAAAAGCCAAAAACAGGCGCACAAAAACACCCAGTTTAATTTAAAATTTAATAATACTTTTAAAGACATAGCACTACATATTGCAATTTTATTATAAGCTCGAACTAATTATAGTGGCCTAGCTAGAATTTACCAGAGAGCTATTGTATGAACTAACAAGCTTTAACATATAATTAAAAAGCCTTTATAAGGAAGTACTTATTTTTGCTATCTTTTATGATTCAAATGGAGTGGCTATGATTATTTATAAATACTGGCAGCAATTAACAAAACTTTGGCAAAAAGCGGCTTTTTTATGGGGGGCTTTTTTTATTTTATTTAATGCATACTGCTTTTTTTGGCGCCATTTAACTGCAGGAGGCCAATATCAGTTTATGGACTCACAGGTTTTTTGGTTCAAAGAGTGGGGGGCTTTATGTGCTTTAAATATTGCATTGGTGGCTTTTGTTGATTTAAAAGGCAGAGTCCGTAATAACGTATTTGTTTTTATTATCGCGTGCACAGTTGCTATTTGTTCATTGGTGATCTTACGTATTTTTATTGATTACTCTTTTTATGGTTATGCAATTGCAGCGTCATTTATCCAGCTTTTACCAAAGTACTTAATAGCGTGTTGCTTAGTTTTGGCGTTGTGGCGATTATGCAGCATGTCGTTTTTGCCACAAGCGAAGCAAGATAAGCCAGAGAAAGGTCCACCTAAGTATATTGAAATAAACCACAAAGGGGTTGTTAAGAGACTTTCTCCAGAATCAATATTATTTATTAAAGCTGCAGGCAACTATGTCGAAATACAAACATTATCTGAATGCTTTTTAAAAAGAGATACCATCAAAAACAGCCAAGCTCACTTGCCTTGCTATGAATTCAAGCAAGTGCATCGCAGCTACCTTGTAAACTTAGCCCACATTGAAGATTTTAATCTTCATAAAGCAAATGCAACTTTACAGATGAAACTAGGGTTTAGCATTCCTGTTAGCAAAACTTTTAAGCCTGCTCTAGCAAATGTATTAAGTGAGTCGAGTGCATTCGTCACAGAATGATGGCTTTCGTCACAATCTTATTTAAAACAAAAGCTTAATCTTTACTATTAAGTCATGAATATAGTTTTTAAGGATAAAGTTCATGACAAAAAAGACACAGAAAACACATAAGATTTTGCACTGGCTAAGTGCGATATTAATTCTGAGCGTACTTGTGTTGGGTTACTACATGACCTGGGTGACTGATTACAGCTTGTATCATTGGCATAAATCAATCGCGGTGATCATTGCTATCATCTGGTTATTAAGGATAGTTTATAGGCTCTATCAGCCGTTTCAATCTGCCATACAAACGAGCTTAACTAAGTGGCTTCATTTTTATCATTGGGGCTTGCTAATCTTGCTAGCTGTAATGTTACTGTCAGGTGCTTTTTATAGTGGTTTTGGCGGTTTTGGTATTGCTGTTTTTTCGTGGCAATTAATTGCTAGTAATTACAATGAAACGGGTCAGGCCGTTGCGTTTAATGCTTGGTTAAGCGATTTTGGCTGGCAAATTCATATTTTATCTGGCTATTTGTTATCAGCGGCCCTTTCAATCCATATTTTAGCGGCGCTTAAGCATCATTTCATAGATAAAGACGCGACCTTAAAGAGTATGCTTTAAGCGTTTATTTTAATTTGGTTTCGACAATTATTTTTTGCCGCATAAACGTGTTTAGTTGTAGTCTTATTAATTAGCTCTCAGTCGGCTATGGCTAACAGTTTATGTGGTTACTGCCAATGGCTATGTACGTAATGCAGTAAAGCTACCCAGCAAGGGTGATAACTTTACCAGCTACAGCAAAGTGGCTGAGCTGGCAGGGCGTAGGTATGTTCATTCGCAGGTAAAAAACACCATTGTTGATGCCTACCAAGCGCTCCAGAAATCCCATCCAGATAAACGATACAAATATGCTGAAACGGGCTTAGTAAATGGCGGGAAATTTAGCCCGCATAAAACCCATCAAAATGGCTTGTCGGTTGATTTTATGACACCTGTTGTTGACGAAAAGGGCAATCAGTTCATTTGCCAACTCTCGTTTTCAATCGTTTTGGCTACGACATTGAATTTTATGAACAAGCCCAGTTTGAACAGTTCAAGATTGATTACACCGCTTTAGCAGCTCATATTTTTGAGCTGCATACATCGGCAACAGCAAAAGGTTACGATCTTTGGCGCGTGATCTTTGACCCAACCCTGCAAGCTGGGCTTTATAAAACCAAATATGCTAACTATTTACTAGAGCATATTCAGTTTTCTACTAAACCATCTTGGGTGCGACATGATGAGCATTACCACGTTGATTTTTTAGTACCGTGTGAAAAATAGTCTTCAATTCATTACGGTTAGATTTGTTTATTAGATTATACGGTTTTAGTGAACAAGCAACTGATAGCTGATAAAGTACGTTGCGCAAAACATGGATGTTTCTACTTGTGCCACTTTTAAGTAAGTCCCCCACGTTTTCTTTAAGAAAAAATAGAATCATGCCTCCGTTTATATTTAACATGCTTAAAGCCTCACTGTGCACATAGCTTAAGCATTTTAATTTAGAATTAACTATTAAATATAGAATTTAAAAATATGAAAAAATTAATACAAATCTTTGCTATTTTATTCTTTGTATCAACTTTAGCTGCTTGTATGACAACTTATAACCCTGTTCCTCAAGGATATCAGGGCGAAACTGCAACTATAGATGACACCTTCAGAACCATGGCAACTAGTACAGGACGGTTCTTTTACTTGAGTAAAGTGAATGGTAAAGATGTCAATAATGCTATTAGGGCAACAAACCAAGCAACTTATGGGCAAGGTATGGTTCTGTCACCTGTTGGGTTTAGTCGAAAAGTACCTGCAGAGGAAATGACACTAACACTAGTAGCGCAGGTCCATCATGCCGCACCTATTAACTATATGTTTAATTCAGGAACGAATTACATTGTTACAGGTGATGTATCTTTTATTCCAGAAGCAGGGCAAAGCTATCTAGTAAAGGGGTATTTGAGTAGTGACTTTTCTTCTGTTTGGCTTGTAAATAGCGCTGGTGAGCAAGTATCTGATGCTGTGGTTTTAAAAGGTGATCCTGATAAGAATGCAGCTATAATCGCCAAATTAGTTAAGGGTAAAGTTGTACTTCCCGAGCCGCCAAAAACGCAAGCGACTATTAAAAAGCAGGTTGCTATCACAACAGAGTCATTTGATAACCCATTGTTTTTTCTTGAACAGGGGCTAAGCGCGGAAGCTATAATTAAGAAGTTAGGTGAGCCTGATCATATTCGTTATATTGAAAAAGGCTTTTTTAATAACAAGCCTGAAATACAAATATTTCATTTCACAGATCTTGGTAGTGTTCAAATGGTTAAGTCACCTGCTGATGGGCAGTTTTACTCAAAGTTAACTTATAATGTTAATAGCCAAGAGCATTACCAGTTTGTTGATGTAGTGAACCAAGCTGATGGTACCGAAACTCAAATCCTTGGTAAGAAATTTTATAATATCGGTGTTTACAAAGAGCAATACCTAGACGCATTAGCGAATAAACTCTGGCAAAATAAATATACTGTCGATGGGCGTATGTTAGATGGTGTCGCGTACTATTGTAAAATTATTGCCAATGCACAAACGATGCGTTACCAAGCTATGCTAAAAAGCCTTGTTGCAGATAAAGATGTTCCTTCAAAGTTACGTCGTCATTGTAAAGCGGCCAAAAAAGACATAGACAAATTAAAGCTCGCAACTGTTGAACAGTTTGAATTTATGTAGTTTAGATCCAAGCCAATTCACTTAATCAAGTGAATTGGTATTTCAATCATAATAATCACTTAAAACAAACTAAACATCACTGAAGCAATTAATAGTATTGCCATTAGGTAGTTAAATGCTTTTAAGCGCTTTGGGCTGGCAAGCCAGTGTTGCAGCTTTTCGCCAAGTAAAGTCCACGAGCTGACACATGGCAGGTTAATTAAGCCAAATACGAGGCTTACGATTAACACTGAGGTGAGGTTTTTGTCTGGGGCATACAAACTAACCGCGCTTAACGCCATTGCCCACGCTTTTGGGTTCACCCATTGAAATAGTGCAGCCTGAATAAAAGTAAGTGGCTTACTTTCACTACTGGCTTTTTGTTGTGCATTACTTGTGGCAATTTTAAACGCCAGATAGAGTAAGTAAGCAATGCAAAATACTTTTAATATCAAATAGCTTGGTGGAAACAAATCAAATAGCTGCATGATGCCAAGGCCCACCAAAACCAGCATAAACATAAAGCCAAACTTCACGCCAAGTAAGTGTGGCATGGTTCTTTTAAAGCCAAAGTTAGCACCTGAGCTCATCAACATTAAGTTATTCGGTCCTGGGGTAATTGATGACACCAACGCAAATAATGCCAAGGCTGTTAAAATTTCAAAACTCATTACTATTTCTCCATTTAAATTATGATGCAATTATAAGTTGTAATATGCACAATTATTGCGCTTAATGTTGTTATTGATATTTGAAATTCACAATCAAGAATGAAAAAAGACAAAATTAACGATAGAATATTGCGCGAGCTTAAGCGCAATGGCCGAATTGCCAATGCAGAGCTGGCAGAAAAAGTGGGTTTATCGCCATCAGCATGCCTTCGTAGAGTGCAAGAATTAGAAAAGCTTGGGGTTATTGCGGGGTATCGAGCGGTTATTAATAATCAGGCCGTTGGCCTAGGATTTATCGCTTATGTTGGGGTTGGTTTAAATGAGCACTCAACAATATCTCAGCGAGCATTCGAACAAGCTCTTGAGTTTATTGATGAAGTAAAAGAGTGCCACAATGTAACTGGCTCGTTTGAATATTTGCTGAGAATTGAAACAGCAGATCTTAAGTCCTATAAAGCGTTTCATGCTGATGTACTTGGCTCTATCCCACAAGTAAGAACCATTACAACTCATGTCGTGATGGAATCACCCAAGGATGAACGCGCTTAATATAGAGTTTGTACCTTTTTTGTTATTAATTTATTGCGAGCTACCAGGCCTTAGACTAGAATCTTCGCGTTAAAATAATAATTTATAAGGAAATTAAGTGAAAACGTTAAAGCCTCTTTTGGCGTTTATAGCTTTAGGTTTATTAGCTGGCTGTCAATCTACAACCGAAACAGGTGTATCGATGGCCCGCTTTGAGAGCCCCGAGATCAACAGTGACCCCTTTCATTTTCGTGCAACCGTTGGTTCTGATACAAGCAAGATTATTGCTAAAGATACCAGTGAGAGCACATCAACGAGTACCGCGTTAACTACTTCGATGAGTATGACCTTAGGTTATTCGACGGAGCTTAGCCTAGGTGCAGGTATTGGCGGCGATCATGATTATGAAAAATACGCTATTAAGCATCAGTTTTATGGCAGCCCTTTAGAGTCTGCCGCCGAGAAAAACCTCTCTATGGCGGTTAGCCTTGGCTATATTCGCAGTAAAGATGCGGGGTATGGTCCACTATTAGCGGGTAATTATGATGACGATACCTATGATTGGGATTTGTCGCACGATACTTATGATATTGCACTTATTTCAGGTTACCGTTTAAGTTCAAAAGCCTTGTTATATGGCAGTGTCTTTTATCAAAAAGGCTCTATCGATGTTGATTATACGCAGATGTATTATCTTGCCAGCGAAGAAGGGGCTATGTTAACTCGAGCATGTAGTGATACGCCAGAGCAATGCCTTGATTTTAGCGCTGATTACGACGGCCACAATGCCGGTGTCAGCATTGCTCTTGAGTATGCATTCACACATTGGTTCGCCATTACAGGTGAGGCGGTCTATAAATCGATGAATTGGTTTGATCGTAGTGAAAGTGAGACTGCAGCAAATGTAAACTTTGAATTTAGGTTCTAGGTTCGGCTGTTCGAGAAAAAGGCATTAGCAATGGCTAGTGCCTTTTTTGTTTAACGGGCAGTTAGCGCAATAATCTGCGGCTACAAGTTGGTAGTGTAAGCAGCAGGTTTTACGCATAAATGTTAGCTTATTGTTTTGATCACTAAAGCGATGTTTACCACATAGCTTTTGCCAAGTTTGAAAACGCTTTGCTATAAATTTTATCGATTTGTCTGGCCAGCAAGCTATTAATGCTGCGTGGAAAGTATCACTTTGTAAACGTTTTAATAATCCTTCATTTAGCCTGTACTGCAATGGCACGTTATTATACCAAGCTTGCTGGTGGTCAATTAAGTGATTGGCTGCCAGTTCAATCAAATCTGCATTATTAAAAGGGTCTTGTTGAGCCATGATATTTAAATTAGCCAAACCATAAATATGTGAGCCCGTTATCCGCTGCTTAATATTGACCAGATCAGGAATGCAACCAAGGTGCTCTACACAGGCTACTAATAAGTAAATAACTTGCCAGTTCAGTTGTAAGTAGAGATTGATTGCGACATATCCCTCAGTAACATTTGCTCCTCTTAATTTTATAGCGTTAGCCAAATAGGTTAATTGCTTGCTAGTTAAACATTGACTGCTAAACCATTGTTCATCGTTTGTTGGAGTTAAGAACGTCAGCAGTGAGCACTGCTGACGTAAGGCTAACTCAAGATTATTATGCTGTTGTGTTTGTAAGTGCATATTGCGCCAAAGGGTTTTGCAAATCACCTGCATACTGCAAGCTTGAAGCTGGGTCGGTAATATCAACCATTTGTTGATTGTTACGCAGCTGTAAGCGGTTTAAGCAAGACAATGGGAATGACTCAGCAAATAAATCATGCTCAGCAAACTTGTCTTTGAGTGAAGGATGATTCGCCTGATACTGAACAATTGTATCGGCGACGGCTTGCCAAAATTGTTGTTCGGTCAGTAGGCCATCAGTTACTAAAATTGCCGAAAGGTAGCGGAAGAAGCAATCGAAAATGTCAGTAAAAATAGACAACACGGCAACGCCTTCTGGAATGGTTACCTTAATCCGCTTTATTTCATCATTCAGCTCAATGTTACTATTTAATAAGGCAATTTCTTCACCAATGTCTTTAATGAATACGCCTACCGGAACATGATTGTTAAATCGAACTATGAGGTTTTCACCATGTGGCATAAAGACTAAATCATACTGATAAAAACAATGTAGCAATGGTGTCATATAAGCCTGTAAGTAGTGGGCTAGCCACTGCTCAGCACTTAGCCCCGATTTGGCAATTTTAGCACTCACAAATGATCGGCCTTCGCTATCGATATGAAGCAGACTTGCCATAGTGGCAAGGCTTTCATTCTCGTCCATGTATTGAGCGGGATTTTCACGCCAAAGAGCCGCCATCATTTTCTTATAAGGGTTATCGCCAAGCTCAGGATGAGTGTAATACTGCTCATCAAAGCCAAGGGTTGCGACTTCTCTTAAAGGTTGAAACTTCAGTGATTTTAAATAGCTATCTTGGTTTACTAAGTCGAACAACCATTGATTTATTGCCGGAGTTACTTTCATATAGGCGCTCGATAAGCCCCGCATAAAGCCCATATTTAAAATCGATAAGGCGGTTTTAACATAGCATTTGTGTGGTTTGCTGATGTTATATAGGGTACGAATTGATTGCTGCGGTAAATAACTATCTTGCGAGTAGCCTAAGCACACAATGTGTTTTTGCGAGATATGATAGCTATAAACATGGACTAATTTGTTGAACCACTGCCATGGGTGCATAGGAAATAACAGATAGTCACTTGGCTTTAAACCTTGCTCAGTTAGTGCTTTTTCAAAGCGCAAACGCTCAGCTACATCAAGCTCATCGGCTATCAAGCTCTCGTATTTATAATCATCGGTACTTTTAAAGGTGGTATGCTGTTTGTGGCACGCAAGCCATATTATTTGAAATGGGTTTGCGGCTTCTGGGGTATATTGGTGAAAATCTTGTGAGTTAAAACCAATGCGGCCATTGTTGGCAATAAAGCTTGGGTGACCCATGGTCATTTGGGTTTCGATCAGCTGAAAATCTGCGTCTGCTAATTGCTGAGCGTTATAGCGATTATTTTTAAACTTAAATGCAAATCCACTGAGTGTGCTCGCGAGTTCTTCGAGATAGGTGCCAAGCATTGATTTGTCTATGTTTAACTTGTCATTACACTCAAGTACAAACGCGATAGCGTCTAATGGCTGGCTGTGGTTAAGCGCCATTTTAGTAATGCTATTTGGATCTACTTGTAGGTGATTAAGCAGCATTGATTCACCTTTAAACTGATAGCTTTGCCCACCCATGGTATGCAACACGTAATGGTTTGGTTTTTCACTGTCGTAGCTAAATAGTCGTTCGTGATAAAACTCACTGAGCATTTTGGCAATCAGTAAACGGTTTGCGTATTGCCACGCTTGTTGGTCTAGATGTGAGCTACTGCAAGATGGCGTTGCTTGTTGCACTGCGGGACCTTGCTGTGAAGTGTCGAAGCGAGACGAAAGGTGCTGTAAGTAATTAAAGTGATCTTTTTCTAAACTACCAAGTAATGCGGTTTTCTCACCTAAATTTATAACTTTATGATGGCTGAAACCTGCCTTTAAGTTAAGGTGGTGAATTTTATGATTGGCTATATCTGGCTCCACAATCACTCGCTCACATGAGAGAGTATTAAAGATAAACTCTAACACCGACTGCATAACAGCAAGGCTAAACCCCGCCACAGAGAACTGCTTTGGAGCGAGTAAAATATGCATGCCTAAATCGCCATTTTTAAGCGCTAGGTGGTTCTCAAGTTTTAGTATTTGTGGTTTGTAAATCTCAATTAAAGCAATCGGTGTTTGGTTTATTTCAAGCAAATAGGCTTGTTGAGCCTCATCTTTATTGAGTGTTGTATAAAATTCTAAAATTTCTTCGGGTGAATGTTCCATTGCTCCCCAAAACTGAGCTTGAGAATGTTTAAGCCAAGGGGTAATCGTTGTTAGATCGTGTTCAGGGCTTAATGTTCTGATTTTTACATCACCAAGCAAAGCATGCTTGATATGAGTTTCAATGATGTTTTTCATAGTCGTGTTCTCTTAAAAATTAATAACTGTGAATAGGGTCTGTTGAGGTATGTTTGTTGCGTAAAAAAAGCAGATAAAACAAACATAAAGTGATGGCAAAGCCGACAGAGCCCGTCAGTAGTGGCGTGTTAAGTTCAAAGCGAGATACTAAATCTCCCGCTAAAAATGAGGCGCAGATGACGCCGATATTTTGCATAAAATGAAGCTTGGCAAAGTCGCTTGAGTAAAAACGTGGTTCGCTCATTGCAAACAACATGACTTGTAGACGTACGGTCAGTAAAAATAGCCCAATAGCAAATACAACACGGCCGAACACAAGCAATTGCCAGTGTGAGCTAAGTTGTATAAATAGGCCGATACTGCTTAATACAAGTGCATATGCGATTGTTTTACTGTGCTTATTGGTTGCGGCTTTGTTTTTGGTTGTAATCAAAATGACAAGCGCAACCCAAGCAGGGATTGCAAACACAGCACCAGCTAAAAGTGCATTACTGAATTCGCTTACTTGTTGCCAAAGTAACGTAAAGTATGGCGTTGCTAAGAACATGCTGAAGTACACGCCCATAGATATAACCCCTAAGCGAATAATGTAGCTAGGGAAACGCTGTCGTTTTACTGATGATGCGGTTAATTCCCGTGGCTTGTAGCTTACATTCAATAAGTAAATTAAATACAAGCAGAGCATAACCTGTAAGCAGTCACCTGCAGCCATCACTAAATATAAAAAGCGCGGCTCAATACTTTGGATGATCAAGCCACCTAATAAAGCACCGCCAATACCGCCAAAGTGTAAAAGCACGCTAAATAAAGCAACGACACCGAGGTGCTGTTGTTTTTCTTCGATACTTAGAACAAAGGGATAAATAAGCAGGTAACTTGCTTTAAATATCAGCATGAGCTGTGATAGCAGCCAAAAGCTCCATACGTTTTCGCTGTAAAAGCACGCAACACCCAATAGCCCTGCAATTATTTGGGTGATCACCCATAAATACAGTTCGTGCACGTGCTGCGCTATTTTCGCCCATACAGGGAAAGCACACATCACGGTGATGCAGCAAACAGCGATATAGGCACCAATGTGATTACTTGATTGCAAACCAAATTGGGCACTAAAGAACTGCGGGTAAAAGGGCAAAATCATGGTGTCGCAAACAACAGAAATAATCGTCAGCAGCACTAAGCTTGATTTTAATGCGGGTCGTTTCATGCTATTTGCTTCTGTTTTTCGTTGACAACATCGGGTAAACCAAACTCTTGAAAGGCAATTTGCGTTTCAACAGGGTAGGGGGCATAACCTAAGATTGAGCGCAGAATATGGCTGTTTCTATAGCAGGCCATGCCTAGATCTGGCGTTACAAAACCATGACTGTGTAGCTCAGCATTTTGTACAAACAACCTTTGCAGTTTGTCGATACTATAATTTCGCTCAACAGCAAAGCACCCGTTATCTAGCCAATTTATTTCGCTCATTAAGCCACTTAGAAAATCGGGTAGCTGATAACTAAAGCCCGTAGCCATGATGACCTGATTACTATGTAAGCTAAATTCAGCCTGCTGTTCACTGTGTCTAAAAACTAACTTACTGCCTTGTTTTTTAATGAACTCGCTGTTGGTCAATAACCTTGCGCGGTTTACCCCTTGAATATCAAGTTGATAGAGCTGATCATAAATCTGATTAATTAACTCTGAGTTGATGCCTTTGTATAAATTACGTTGCTTGGCTAGTAACTCCTGTTTGGTGGTCTGTTCTAGGTTATAAAAGTAATCAACATATTCAGGAGAGGTCATTTCTAGCGTGAGTTTCGTGTATTCAAGAGGAAAGAAACGCGGCGCTCGCGTTACCCAATTGAGTTGGTAGTTATGCTGTTTAATGTCACACAACAAATCATAAAATACTTCAGCAGCACTTTGCCCTGAGCCAATCACAGTGATGCTCTTGCTATTTACTAATTCATCCCGTTTATACAAATATTCAGTGGCATGGCAGAGCTGTGTATCTTCAGCCTGAACAGCGGGTGGATAATAAGGCGAGGGACCCGTGCCCAGTACCAAGTGACGACAATAAAGCGTTTTAGTTTGCTTTGCTGATTCGACAGTGAGTACATAGAGCTGCTTGGTGTGATCAAATTGGCTATGAATGACTTTATGACCAAATTGTATGTTACTTAATTGGCTTGCTGCCCATTGGCAATACTGGTTGTATTGCTCGCGCAGTAAAAAGAAACTTTCTCGAATATAAAACTGATACAGCTTACCTTGTTGTTTCGCATAGTTTAAAAAGCTGTATGGATTAGTGGGATCTGCCAATGTAACTAAATCTGACATAAACGGTGTTTGTAATGTAACGCCATCGAGCATCAGCCCTGGATGCCAATTAAATTCATCACGTTGTTCTAAAAATAACGAATCAAGTTTTTCAATTGGCTCAGCTAAACATGCCAAACTGAGGTTAAACGGACCAAGACCTACAGCAATTAAATCGTATACTTTATTCATAGCTAGTTTCCTCTACTTTTAGACGTGCCTTGATGCTGTAGGCGCAGGCTTTAATATCAGCTGCAATACTTTTAATGTCTTCAATCTGTGTATTTGGGTTAAGTAACGTGAACTTTAAGTAGTTGATGCCTCTGAATTTGGTGCGAGCAATGGCACACTCACCTTGTTTGAATAGCTCATCTTTAATTTGATAATTAAGCAGGTTTAATTGCTCATCACTGAGGTTTTGATCGTTAAAGCGAAACACTAAGGTACTCAGTTCAGGTTGATGAATTAGCTCAAATTCAGAGTCTTGTTTGAGTGCCACATAACTACTACGGGCTAATGCCATAACAGAAGAAAACACTTTGCCAATCTGTTCGTGGCCCATAATGCGTAAAGTTAGCCAAAGTTTTAAGGCATCAAAACGGCGAGTAGTTTGAATGCTTTTATCAACAAGGTTTGGCGCTGCTTGTGGGTTGTCGTTAAACGGATTTAAATAATCAGCATGATGAGTTAAATGTTTAAATTGTTTTTTATCAGCAACAATAAATGCACTGCTACTGACAGATTGTAAGAATGATTTGTGGTAATCTAACGTCACCGAGTCAGCCTGCTCAATGCCATTGAGTAAGTGACGGTGATCATCAGCGGCAAGTAGTCCACAGCCATAAGCTGCATCGACATGAAGCCATAAATTATCAGCTGTGCAACGCGTTTTTAGCTTATCGATAGGGTCTATTGAACCAAAGTCAGTTGTGCCTGCGGTAGCAACAAGCGCTATAGGAATATTGCCTTGTGCTTTGCATTCATCAATTGCTGCATCAAGTGCGGCTAGGTCTATTTTAAACTCTTTATCAACAGCAACAGGAACAACCGCGTTATAGCCAAGGCCCAGTAAAGCGGCTGACTTTTGAATACTAAAATGGCTGACTTCAGAGCAAAAAATACGGTAGCGATGAGCATCTGGACCTAAACCAAAATCGCGAATAAGGTGCCCTGATAAGCGCTCTGCTGCATGGTCTCTAGCAAGTAACAATGCCATTAAATTAGATTGACTGCCGCCACTTGTGAATATGCCATCGGCAGCAGCACTTAAGCCAATGCGTTCGATACTCCAGTCAATTAACTTTTGCTCAATGAGCGTCCCGCCAGCACTTTGGTCCCAGGTGTCTAACGAAGAATTTATAGCAGTTAATAACTGTTCGGCTATCACCGCGGGGTAAGCAACGGGGCAGTTTAGATGGGCAACATATTTTGGATGATGAAAGTAGACAGCATGATCTAAATACAACGATTTTACTTCATTTAGCGCTTGCTCAACGTTATTGAGAGGTTGATTTAGTTCTACTCTGGCTATTTGTTTACTGAGCTCTTTGTGGCAGACGCCAGAATGAACTTGTTTTGCAGAACGCAGCGCTTGATGGATGAGCGACATTGTTTGCATTGAAGCCATCTCATATTTGAGTAAATTATTTTCGTTAAAAATAAACGCATGGGGCTGTTCATCAACGTTTATTGATGAATGAGCATTAAGCACGGGGGCTAATTGATTCACGACTCAATTCCTTCTCGGTTAATTCGAATCGGGATCGTAATGATAGTGATTCTCAATATCAATAATAATAAATCATTAATTTACTTTACAATTTAATTACCTTTTATAGGTTAAAGGTGTTTTGTTTTTTAAGTTTATCTAGTAATAAATAATTGTAATTAAGTCATAAATTATAACTAAATTAGTCCCTTTTTTAGGTTCTATTTAGCAGCGTTCTTTTGCTTTTTCGATGAAAATGCTCACAAATAAAAGCAATAAAGCCATCATTTAAGAAAACTATAATAGGTAGGTGAGAGGTCTTAAGAGCTAAGTAAACACACTTTGAGCTGCTATAAAATGCTTAAGCAAAGTGAGGATTCTGCGAATAGTTATTTTAAAAAAGCTGTGTCAAAAAGTGGGTGAGGATTAAATTAATTGAAAATAATGTTGCCATCGCTGTTTGCTAGAATGGCAACAGGAACTTTAGTTTATAAAAAAACATAAGCTGCTGGGAGCAGCATACCGCTGATGACTAATACTGAGCGGCTGCCCCATGGGCTATTTTTACCTTTGATCATAAACAAGCCGCTGATCGCTAAAAACAGCAGCAGCCCAGCAAAAATATCAGAAAAAATAACCCACGAAGCGTTTGTCTCGTTTAAGTGTAAGCGGTTAAATGCTTGAATCACATGACGAGGCTCAATGGCTTCATAGCTTATGATATCTTTATTGAGTTTCAGGCTGAGGTTGTTACCGTTTTTTAAAAACACTTTAAATTCTTGCGGCGACGCCCAATAAGAAGCCTTTACCGGCTCGCTTACATCAGCATGGGAAATAATTTGTTCAATCAGCAACTCGTCATTATCTAATTGCCAAGTTTCATCGCTCACATTGATTTGCTGGTGGCTTACTTGGTAGTTTGGGTTCCAATCATCTTTGTGGTTTACTGCAATGCCAGAAACCGCAAAGATAATCACTAAACCAACACAAAAATAACCAATATCGCGGTGTAAGTTTCTGTTTAACTTAAACCAGTTGATACTTGATTTGTTACTCAATGATTTCAACTCCGCTCGGAACGAGCTGATAAATAGCAATGGCTTCAGTCACTGAATTTGCATTAAAGCTTTCGCCGGCTTGCTGCGCTTTGTGAGCAAGTAGCGCTTTAGTGCGGCCTAGACTAAGCTGAATTTTATCGAGCTTACCGGTTACGATAGCTTTACTACCTTTAGCCGTCATCGGGAATACCATGTCGCCATCTTCAACTTTGATACGTAAGTTTTCAAAGCGTTTGTCTGATGCAAGCGTCATCCAGCAACCACGTTTTTCGCAAACCCCTGTGATAGTCCCTTCTACAGTAATTGGACTTGCTAGGTAATCGTCTGGCGTGGCCATAACCGTCGAAATTTTAATGAGTTTGTCACTGTCGACTTTACTGCCAAACTGCAAGCTAAAGGCGTGTTGGCTAAAGCTTAAAAGCGCCAATGAGAATGCAATAAATGTTTTTGATTTTAGTAACATAGTTGTTTCTTAGAAATACATTAAGTCTTAGTTTAAGCGGTTTACTTGTATGATAAAAGCATCATGAGATTATAAATTATTCGCAATTATATCAAGCGTAGATCAATTGTTTTTAATGCTGCGGGGTACTATCAGGTATAAGAAGCTTTATGACAATTTCGTGAATATTGTGATAATGTAACTTTTTATCGTTTCATTGCTTTATAATGCCTTTTTTATTTGTATGATAAAGCTGGTTTTTAGCTTGGAGTTAACATGGTTTCACGTCGAGAGTTTTTAGTAGGGGCGGGCACAATAGCCTTTTTAGGATTATCAAAAAGTGCCATAGGTAAGGTGTCGTTAGGAGATTTAAAAACAACGGCTGTCGGCTTTGGCCCATTAATTCCTGATCCAGATAAATTGCTCGATTTACCAGAGGGCTTTAGTTATCAAGTCGTTTCAAGCCTCGGTGAGAAAATGTCTGATGGATTTACGGTACCTGATAAAGCTGATGGTATGGGCTGCCTAGCACTTGGTAATGACCGCGTCGCATTAGTGCGAAACCATGAGTTAAAACCAAAAGATTTAGCGAAAGCCGAAGCAAGTATTGCCAACCATAAAACGCCCTTGGCTTTTGATACCAACAGTGATGGTGTGGCGTTACCGGGTGGTACAAGTCATATAGTTTATAACTTAAAAACCCATCAAAAAGAGCAAGAATATCTGTCATTGGTCGGCACAATTCGTAACTGCTCTGGTGGTATCACGCCGTGGGGTTCGTGGCTTACCTGTGAAGAAACCACTGATACTAAAGCTGATGGATTTAACCAAGACCATGGTTATATTTTTGAAGTACCCGCAAATAGCAAAGGCTTAATCAAACCTGAGCCATTAAAAGCCATGGGTCGATTTAACCATGAAGCGGCTGCTGTTGATCCGCGCACAGGTATTGTTTATCTAACCGAAGACAAAGGTGATAGCGTCTTTTATCGATTTATTCCAAATGAATATGGCAAGCTACACAAAGGCGGGCAATTACAGGCTATGATGGTGAAAGGTAAGCCACAATTTGATAGCCGTAACTGGAATAACAAAGCCATGGTGTTACATCAAGAACTAGAGGTTGAGTGGGTCAATCTAGATAACCCAGAAAGCCCGAAGGATGACTTACGCCTACGCGGTTACAAACAAGGTGCGGCATTATTTGCCCGTGGTGAAGGTATTCACTGGGGTGATAAAGAGCTTTATTTTTGCTGTACCAATGGCGGTAAAAAGCAACTTGGTCAGGTTATGAAATATCAGCCATCAGAGTTTGAAGGCACGGCAAAAGAAGCAGAGCAACCAGGTAAAATCTCGTTGTTTGTCGAAAGTACCAGCAAAACCTTCTACAACTTTGGCGATAACCTTACTGTGTCACCTAATGGTCATTTAATTGTGTGTGAAGACCAATACACTGATGTGGTTGATAATCATCTTCGTGGTGTTACACCGCAAGGCCAAGTTTATAATTTTGCCCGTTTAGTTGCGCAAACCGAGCTGGCAGGTGCCTGTTTCTCACCAGATGGTAGCACTTTGTTTGTGAATGTTTACTCACCTTCAAAAACACTCGCTATAACAGGCCCATGGCATCAGTTTAGTGTTTAGTTAAAGCCTATTTTGAAAAGCCACTGCAAAGTGGCTTTTTTATGACTCTAATTTATCATTAATGAATAATAGAAAACCCTATATGAGTAAGTGCTCATCAGCATAGCCAAAATTAGCGACTTTAAGTATTGAGAGCTTTATTTTTAGCGGCTTTTTTGGCACTGACTTTATGTGCGTGTTTAGCAATCCATTTAGTCATTTTTTTCATTAAAGCGGGTGGAAAGTCATGGCCCATACCGGGCACAACTCTTAATTTGCTGCGCTTTATTAACAGTGCGGTGTTGATACCAGCAGACAATGGCATGACAGGATCAGCACTGCCGTGGATCACTAACGTCGGGGCTTTAATCTTCTTTAAAAGTTGCTCGCGATAGGGTGTTGCGGCAATGGCTGCAAGCTGACGTTTAAAACCTGTTTGATTAGTGTGGGCACGCGCTATATAACGCTCGGCGTTGGCGTATAAAGCGTGTTCATCTTGTGGGTAGGCTGGGCTGCCAATGAGTTGGTTTAGCCTAACATTGTAATCAATCGCGGCTTCCTTATTACTGCTTCGGGGGCGTATTTTTGCGAGCTTTACTAGTAGGTTTATGTTTGAACCCGAAAACGATAAGGGCGAACTACTTGACATAATAGAGGTTAAGCTCAGCACGCGCTTTTTATATTTTGCTGCGGCAATTTGGGCAATCATACCACCCATAGAAGCACCCACTAAATGTGCTTTTTTGATATTAAGAGCATCCATTAACTCTTTTACGTCGCGAGCCATATCATCGAGCGAATAGGGCAGCTTTGCACGAATGGGTAATCGGCGGCTAAGCCAGTGCTTTACAAGACTTGGCTTACCTAACTCATCTAACGATGTGGATAGCCCTGCATCGCGATTATCAAAACGAATAACCCGAAAGCCTTTTTCGACCAAGCCAAAGTAAAGCGACTCTGGCCAAACGGTAAATTGAGCACCTAAGCCAATAATTAAGATGATCACCGGCGCATTTTTATCGCCTTCATCTTGATAACTAATACTGATACCGCTGGCTGTAAGGGTATGTTCCATAGGCTGACAAATAAGCTTACGCAGGTATCATAAGCATAGTAGGTGAAGTTGGCAGTTTAGTGACAGTAGGAAAAATAGACAGCATCTAACTACGTGCTGCCTATTTTCAGGGAGTTTTCTTAGAAGTAAGCGGTAACGCCAATCCAGAAATTACGGCCTTTATCTTTAACGTTGTAGTCGTCTGTGAATGTGACTTCGCTAACTACACCACGACCTGTTAGGTATTCGTACTCACCATCGCCATTTAGGTCGGTATAGCTCGTGCTATATGAGGTGAAATCTTCGTCTAATAGGTTGTTTACACGGGCATTGATTTGCACGTACTCATTTACATAAAACTGCGCACCTAAATTAAGTAGGTTGTAGTTTTTGTAATATAGCGCTTTGTCGTGCACGTTATCCCAACCGCGGTAACGGTCTGAACGATATACACCTTGTAGGTATAAGTTCATAAAGTCAGTCGCTTCCCAGTTTAGGGTAAGGTTTGCCATGTGCTCAGCTGAGTTAGTTAATGGTTGACCTTCTTCAGGACCGCTCTTTTGTTCGCTATCAGTCCACGTGTAGTTACCGTTAACAGACACTGTTTTAGTGATAGTGTATTGACCTGCAATTTCAACACCTTGCAAGTCTACTTCGTCGATATTGATCTTTTGGCTGTAGCTATCGTAGCCAAGCTGATCGTACTGACCTAGGTTCACACATGGGCGCACATCATTAGTTTGCTCACAGCTTAAAATAGTATCGCCGCGGGCAATTTTGTCTTCAAACTTGGTGTTGTAGTAAGTCACATTAATGTTGTGATCACCATCAAGCGAAGTCCAGTAAAGTGCAACTTCTGAGTTCACACTTGTTTCAGGTTCTAAATCTGGGTTACCCGCAAATGGGCTTGTGCCTTGACCACCAAATCCTGTGATACCGTCGTAAAGGTCAGTTGTTTGAGGTGTTTTATAACCCGTACTGACACCCCCTTTTATCGTCCAAGTGTCTGATATGTTGTATACACCATAAACGCGTGGTGATACTTGGCTGCCAAATACATCATGGTCATCGTAACGAGCGCCTAATGTAAAGGTAAAGTTGTCAGTTGCCATCCAGTTATCTTCGGCAAATAGCGAGTACATGTTTTGCTCTTGCACTTGACCTGCTTGGTCACTTTCAAGGCCAAATACACCGTCTTTTAACTCACCATCGATAAGCTGACCACCAATTGCAAGGTTATGGCTACCAAAGCTGCCAGTGATAGGAATATCAAAGCGTAAATCATACGTATATTGGCTGCTTTCTAGCGGGCGAGTAGGGCGTGGTAAGAAAGTTTCTTCAGCTAAGTCTTTACGTGCTTGCTCGTCCATTCCCTCGTATTCGCCAGTACCATCGTACATAGCTTGCAGCTCTAATCGTTCGCTTACACTTAGCGGTAAAGTACGGCCATTGTTTTGCGTATCAACATATGAAACAGAGGCCTTCACCGTTGCCCAGTTAAGCTCTCCATCGTAACTTAGTGACCACCATTCACGATCAAACTCTTGGTCTGCAGCATAGCCTGCGCGCGGGTTTACTTGGCCACGACGATCTTGCCAAATAGATTCAATGTTATCTTTAGTACCAAGCGGGTAAGTAATGGTGCCTGATTCAATGTTGTAGCTTGGTGTGTTGTCGTACACTTGACTTGAGTTATCATAATCAAAGCGTAAATGATGAGAATCAAACGGGGTATAAGTTAGGGTAATACCATACTGCTCATTAGTGTTATCAACAGTACGCCCACCACTACCAAAACCTAAAGAGCGAACATGAACAACGCCATTAGGGTCGGTAGCTGGTTCAAATGTCGGTGATGATGCCTGTTGCTCGTAAACACTACCGCGTACGCCTAAGCTTAATACGTCTTTGATCAGCGGCCCCATCACACTAAAGTCAGTGGTAATGTCATCACCAAAATCATCGTTTTGTTGTAATGAGCGGCTAAATGAAACAGCACCGCTCCAGCTATCAGTATGCTTTTTAGTGATGATATTAATTACACCGCCAAGCGCATCAGCACCATAAAGGGTTGATGCAGGGCCGCGGATAACTTCGACACGCTCAATGGCATCGACAGGCGGTACGTGGTTAAACGCGTTGCCTCCAAAATTGTTTGGGTAAATATCGCCATGATTATTTTGGCGTTTACCATCAATAAGTAACAGGGTGTACTCGCCTGTTAAACCACGCATACTCACACTGCCTTGGCCTGTTTTATCACGGGTTGTGCCAATGTCGATACCTTCTAAATACTGCACAGCATCAAGCACTGAGGTGAAGGCGTGAGACTTAATATCTTCATTAGTGATAATTGAAATACTTGCAGGTGCTTCAGTAACTTTTTGCTCAAAGCCGGTTGCTGTAATAACTAAGCGTTCCATATCTTGTTTAGGCTTAGCGTCGTCAGCTGAGGCTGAAAAATGTGTTGCTATGGCAAGGGCCAGTAAACTTGGTTTTATTGATTTCATTGTAGATTTCCAGTTCTTTTTGTTGGTTATCCTTTTAAGGAACGACGGGTATACTACAGAAATTAAAAATACAATCAATAATTATTCTTATTTAGATTAAGGTGTTTCGGGTTCAATTTACAGTATTTATGATTAAGTTGAGTTTTTAGCCAGTAAATACGGTGTTACAAACTAGATTTAGATTAAATACCCATGACAGGTTCACCTCCTGTATAGTGTTTTAATTATTAATATAAAAATTAAAACAATGAATTCGGATATCTCTTTAGCGCGCTTTAAGCAGTTTCCTTCTCTTATGTGGATCTTCTTATTCGGCTCGTTTATTACCCGTGGCAGCTATTATATGGTTTGGCCATTTCTAGCAGTTATCTTGTACGAAAAATTTGCTTTAACGGCGACAGAGGTCGGTTTGGTGCTTTCCAGTGCTGCCATAATTTCAGTGTTCACCAGCTTTATTGGCAGCAGCCTTTCAGATAAAGTCGGTCGTCATACACTGATGTATATTACAGGCGTGTTGTATATCATTTCTTTCTCGTTGTTGGCTGAGGTTGAAACAGTGGCAGGCTATGTGATTGTGATGACCTTATGTTCGATTGCTACCGCGCTTTGGCGGCCATTAACCAGCGCTGCAATTGGTGATATTATTGACGATGCTGCAACTCGTGAGCTTGCCATGCAATCGCTGTATTTTATTGTTAATGTGGGTTGTGCGGTTGGTCCATTAGCAGGCGTATGGCTGGGTTTAACAGGCGAGCAGTCAAGTTTTTATATTACCGCAGGCGCATTTGCTATCTTGTTAGTACTACTTGTTTGGGGTTTCAATGTTAGTGATAAAGCGTCAAAAAACAGCGCCGCAGCCGACGAGGTTGAAACTAAAAGTCCAGAAATAGAGGGCCAGCAATTATTGCGCATTTTGTTTGCTGATAAGCTGTTGCAATGTTTAATTTTAGCCAATATTTTGTGCATGTTTATTTACGCGCAAATGGATAGTTCACTAATACAATACCTGACTCGTGCAGAAGCTCCTGATTTACTTGCATTGATTTCTGCGCTGATTTTTACCAATGCGATGGTGATTATTTCAAGTCAATTTTTGCTATTGAGAATGATGGCGCGATTTAACTTAACAGTGCGTATTCAAATCGGTTTGGTACTTTTAATGGGGTCGCAATTTTGGTTGGCACTCAATCCGATAGACCTGTTCTGGGGCTGGATAGGTGCGATAGTGGTCATGAGCTTGGCTGAGACTATTTTATTTCCGACTATGAATGTTCACCTTGATAGACTCGCGCCATCACACCTTCGTGGTGCGTACTTTGGCGCAGCTTCGTTTTATGATTTAGGTTTTGCTTTTGCACCGCTCGGTGGTGGCTTAATTTTAGATTATTACGGTGGTCCAACCTTGTTCTTTGTTGCGGGAGGGTTATGCCTAGTCGTGATTTATTTATACGCCATTCTTGAAAAGCTACCTAGACCTGATTTTGCAAATCCATTATCTAAGTAAATATATAAAGTGAAAATGCAGAACAGCTGCTACCTTTATAGCTCAAACATTAAACATTGAGGTTTAACATGGCTGTTTCTGCAATTCCTAAAGGTTTTCATGCGGTCACCCCGTATTTGATTATTGAAGGCGCTTCTAAAGCTATTGAATTTTACAAAGAGGCGTTTGCTGCTGAGCTAGTAATGCAAATGCCTATGCCTGACGGAGGGGTTGCACATGCCGAGATAATAATAGGTGACTCCTACATCATGCTTTCTGATGCTTACCCTGAAATGGAATATAAATCTCCACAGCAGCTTGGTGGCACCCCTGTAAATATGATGCTTTATGTTGAGGATGTCGATGCTGTCTTTGCTAAAGCGTTGTCGTTAGGTGCAAAAGAGTTACGTCCGGTACATGATCAGTTTTATGGTGACAGATTGGGGACTTTAGCCGATCCATTTGGTCATATCTGGAATATTGCAACGCATAAAGAAGACCTCACAGAGCAAGAGCTAATCGAGCGCATGGGGGAACTCATGAGTAAAGAACAAGATGCTTAAAAGGTTGTTTCTACTGACATTCCTATTTGCCACGAATCAACATCTTGATAACTGCCAAGAGGCGAACTAAAGTCGATATGTATAACGTTATCGTTACTTGAACGCGATGAATATAGACGAATACCCACACCAGCACTGGTTAGCATTGAATCTGAAATATTCGCCGTTTCAGTGCTGCCGAATGCTTGCCCTACATCGACAAAACCGACAAAGCCAACATCCACAAACTGATATAGATTGATGTTTGGGTACATTCTTAGCTCAGCAGTTGCTTGTAAGCTTGAAGTACCATGTTGGTAACTTTCTGGAAAGCCTCGCATGCCTTCTTCACCGCCAACAGCCAGCGGTTTCTCTGCAAACTCATGGTTTTGCCAATGACCATTTACATGAGCATAAAAGGCAAATGCATCTGACCAGCGATAGTTCATTTGTGCTTTTGAATATATAGCAAAGCGGTCATCAAGCTCAGTACCTACATTGCCCTTGATACCCGTGGCAAAGCGATACAAAGTGTTATTGTTAAACCAAGCTTTGGTGAGATTAGTATCAAACAAAAATCCTTGCCCCAAATTAACGGTATCTATAGCAAGCTTTGAGTTTAGCTCCCAGCCTAGGTTAACGTCTTCGTTGTGGTTTATGAGGTCAATATCCTGTAAAACAGTATAGTTGTCTTCTAACCAATGTAATCCGACCCACGGCGCAGCAATACTGTAATCGCTAAGACCTGCGGGTAAAGGTTTTGTATCGAAAGGGCGGTAACTAACATCTTCGTAATCAATCCCAGCTAGCCAGTGAAAGGTTTGCTTTCTGTCCTGTGACAAAATTCCACCATAGGCGAACTGTGCGATTAATTCATCAGTGAAAAATTCTGAACGAGTCAGTCCATTTTGATAAATATAGCTTTTTTGTTTTTGTGACTTGGCAAAGTAGCGCATCAGTGCGTCACTACTACGTTGATAAAAAGGCTGATGATAATCCACTAAAAAGACTTGCCCGTCATCGTAGTCATCAGCTTGTAAAGTGAGGGTCGCATGAGGCTGCCAAGGAACCGGCATTTGCAGCACAGAGTGATAGCCTGAGCGTTCGTGATCTGATTTATACTTTAATGATGCGCGGATCCCGTACCCCAAAAAGTTCTCTTCTTTAAAGCCTAAGCTGTATTTGTTATTGCCGCTACTACGGCCAAAATTAATAGTTGGTAATAAACTCCACGTGTCCCACGTATCTATTTGTACCACGCGTGGTTCATCTTCAAGGCAGTCTTTTGTATAGCTAACTTTGGCATCTCTTAAGTACTTTTTGCTGCGTAGAATACGCTCTGCTTCTTGCAGTTGACGCTCACTGACTAGATCGCCTTCTTTAAAGGTAATTTGCTCACTGACAACTTTGTTTTTGGTATCTATGTGCAGCCAGTTTATAAAGCGATGTAGAGCGGTTGTTTCAGGATCATTTGGATCAAAAATCGTATGAGTATCAATGTTGAGTTTATCAACAGTGATATCTTTGTCTTCGCTTAACTCAGCAGTTGGTTTACTTTTTACTTCACAGACGACGTCTAAGCTTAAAGGTTCATTTGCGTATACTGTCCCTGTAGCAGTGCATGTTAATAATAAAACAGGTGTTATTTTATTCATCTTTATTATGCCTACTAAATACGAAGGAGACGCAGCTTGTTTGCTTTATCAACCTTTTAAATTCTTTACAGTTCTCAGCATAAAATCACTAACTTAAGAAAAACTTAACTAAAACTTAAACTTTATTGAATATTATAAGGTATTGATTAATAAGCCGTGTGCTAACTCATTATGGCGAAGTTAATCTTTAAATGGTCGGCTTACGTATGTGTTTTTAAAGTTTCTAGTAGAGTAAATAATGAAAAAGCGTGTTTTATACTGGCTGCAAAATGACTTACGTTTGGTCGACAATGAAATTTTATCTGAATTAGCTGAGTTTAACGGCGAGCTAGATTTAGTGTATGTGATTGAACCACGCTGGTTTAGGCAAACTAACTTTCAGTCAAAACCGTATGGCACGCACAAGTACAACTTTTTACTTGAGAGTCTAGCTGCATTTGCAAAAGAGCTTGAGAAGCTTGGGCAAACTCTACATGTGATCACCGGAGAGCCAGAGCAAGTTATAACTCAGCGTTTGCGAAAATATGAAATTGAAGCATTGGTTTGTACTGAGCAGGTTGGTACTTATGAGCAAAAACAGCTTGGCAAAATCAAAGCATTATGCCCTCAAGTAACAGTGAAAACCTATCAGCAAGATACCTTGTTTAAAGCAAGTGACTTGCCATTCCAACTTGATAACCTACCTAAAAACTTTACAACCTTTCGTAAAAAGGTAGAAGCAGAGTCAACATTTATAGCAGCGCCGCTGCAGCCTGTAAGTTACTTACCTCATCCCGTACAACTATGCCCTGAGAACACTGTTGATGATGCTCCAACTAGGTCAGGTAGTTTTAAAGGTGGTTTAATTGCTGCCCAACAACATTGTCGTCAGTACTTTTCGTCAAAAGCGCCGAGCAGTTATAAAGAAACACGTAATGAGTTAGACGGTTTTAGCAATAGTACTAAATTTAGTATATGGCTTGCTGGTGGCGAAATTAGCGCAAAACAGCTGTACAGAGAAGTTGAAATATATGAATTGCAAAACGGTGCTAATGAATCTAGTTATTGGATAAAGTTTGAATTGCTTTGGCGCGAATACTTTAAATGGCACGCAATGCAAATTGGCGCAAAACTTTTCCACTTTAACGGGCTAAAGCACAGTGCGCCACTGACCACTTTTAACAGTCACCGTTTTAATGCGTGGTGCCAAGGGTGCACACCATTTGCTTTGGTAAATGCAATAATGCATGAGCTAAACGCTACAGGCTATATTTCTAACCGTTCGCGGCAAATTGCGGCAAGCTGTTTGGTTAATGAGTTTGCTCTTGACTGGCGTTATGGCGCGGCCTATTTCGAACAACAACTCATAGATTATGATGTGGCTGCGAACTGGGGGAATTGGCAATATATTGCGGGCGTCGGTGTTGATCCTAGAGGCGGGCGGCATTTTCATATCAATAAGCAAACAGCGCTATATGACCCCTTGGCTCGTTATATTGATATATGGCAAGGAGAGCAAACAATTACAAACAGTGTGGATAGTGTCAATGAGGTGGATTGGCCTATATCTTCATAGCCTGTGTTAGATCAATATTCTTCACGGATTTTTAGTATTTTTTATTTTGTTAACTAGAATAATAATTAAGGCTTGCTTTAATTTTGAAAGGCCTAGTTAACAAGGCTAATTATGGTATTTAGTGAAGGGTATGATGCGATAAAATCGCAGCTTGGTTTTGACCTATCTCAGCTAATTCTCGACAGTAGTGATGCGGGAATTTGGCTTTGGAATGTAAAAACAGGCGAAACTGTTTTCAATGATAAATGGGCGAACATTATCGGCTATACACTGAAAGAGTTATCGCCAATTTCAATTGAAACCTGGCTCAGCTTTGCTCATCCAGGCGACTTGCCAAAATCAGAACAACTTTTACATGCTCACTTCAAAGGGGAGTCAGAGCGCTATATCTGTGAAGCGCGCATGAAACACAAACAGGGACATTGGGTTAAGGTGCTCGATAAAGGAAAGGTGCACAGTTGGGATGAAGATGGTAATCCAGAGTGGATGCTTGGTGTTCATATCGATATTACTGAGCAGTGGTTAAAAGAGCGTGAAATTGATTTTTTACATGCCAAGTTGCAAAAATTTACTGATAACTTACCCGGGTTTGTTTATCAGTATGTAGTCGATAAAAACGGTAAGGCATGTTTTCCTTTTGCTAGTTCAAAAGTCTTTGATATCTATGGCTGTACTGCTTATGAAATAAAAAAATCTGCAGATTTAATTATGCAGATTATTCACCCTGATGACTTAGCCCGAGTTGTTAAAAGCATTGAAAAATCACGAGTAGAATTATGTGATTGGCACGAGATATACCGAGTTAATCACCCAAAAAAAGGTGTGATTTGGGTTGAAGGAAAATCATCACCCATTGCCCGTGTGAATGGAAGCGTTGAATGGAATGGCTATATCGAAGATGTTTCAGAAGAAGTAAAAAGGAACGAGAAAATACAACTGCTTACAGCGGTTTTTTCAACAACTAGTCGCGGTATTTTGATTACAACGGCAGAGCCTAAAATTGTGGATGTTAATCCTGCATTCGAGCAGATAACCGGGTTTAAAAAATCGGATGTCATCGGAAAAAATCCATCCGTATTTTCAGCTAATCAGCAGCCAAAAGAGTTCTATGTACAGATGTGGGAAGTTCTCTTAAAGAGTGGCCGCTGGCAAGGTGAAGTATGGAACAAGCGTAAAACGGGTGAAGTATTTCCTGAACTGTTAACTATCGATGCATTGTATGATGAACATGGCCATATTAGTCATTTCATTGGGGCATTTGATGATATTTCGCAAGCTGTAGAAAAGCGCCAGCTACTTGCTCAATTAGTTAATCAAGACCCACTCACTAAGCTTTTAAATCGTCGTGGTTTAGATATCCAGTTGCATTCACTTACTCTTAGTGCGACAAGTGAAGAAAATTGGTTTTCATTGATTTATGTAGACCTTGATAACTTTAAACTGGTGAACGATACCTTTGGTCACGAGCAGGGCGATAATCTACTTCTTGAAATCAGTGAGCAGCTTTCACTTCAGCTACGTGATAAGGATATATTAGCCCGCATTGGGGGCGATGAGTTTGTCATTTTATTGCCGAATTTATCGAAACATTTGGTTTGCCAAGACATTGCTGAGCGTTGCAAAAAAGCGGTTGAGGACGTAGCAAAGCGCTACGCAACCAAAGTGCCTGTCAGTGCTAGTTTTGGAATCGCGCTTTACCCAGAGAATGGTAAAAACGCGAAAGAGTTACTCGCCAATGCTGACGAGCAAATGTATCAGATGAAGCTTAAACATAAAGCCTCACCACTGGGATGATATTTCGACACTAGGTAGTTTATTTAAAAGAGGTAACAATGCGCGCTCTTTGCGTAAATCTTTGCGTTCATGTTCTAAATCTTTACGTTCTCTATACAACTCTTTTTGTTGGCCATTATCGAGCTGATTGCTATTAAGCTCAGCGCGAATATCTTTTAAGCGCCGGTCAATATCGTCAATTCGGTCATCTATGTATGCCAGCCTTTGCTGTACTTGATATCTGTCGTTTCCTTCTTGCCATGCTTTACGAAAAGCGGTGCTGTTACATACCCCATTGTAAGAGACCCCTTGTATGCCAAGGGTAAAACCATTTTCGGGCTCACAATATACAGCCAGACCCAGATCGTACCCCTCTTTATATTCATCAATATCAGCACTAACGCCATATTCGCCGCATTGCGATAATGCATCTAGCCCATCGTGATATTCCGTTCCATCAGCACCATGTTTATAACCTATACCTTGCCAATTGGCTTGCAAACATTCATCTTTGCTGACAGAGGTACAGCCTGCTAATACGATTAATGACAGCAGAGGAAGTGTCCATTTTCTCATTAAAGTCTCGGCTTAAATTATTAATAACTGACTAGATTCTAGCCTGTAATGTATTTTTTTAGAAAGTAGTTTTTGTATTTCGTAACAATGCCCTCAGTTGAGGGCATTACACGATTTTAATTACCACTGACAGAACCGCTGAGCAATGCGAATATTTGACTGTGCATTTTTTAAGTGTGCTAATTGTAATAAGCATAACGCAGTAAAGTGACTGCGTTTGATCAATTGATGGCGGTCAAAGCGCATAATCTCGTACCACAACTTAAATAGCTCGCCAAAACGCATCAGGTTGTTATTGTTAAATTGCCATTGTGATTGGTAGTTTACTTTAATTGGGCAAGGCATATGACCTGGGTATGCTTGCCATGGTGCAAGCATAGCTCGTGGATAACTGGTTTTCAGCCAGCGCTGATAAAAGCGGTGTTTACGTACATATTCAACAGGGACAGCTAGAGGATATTGCAGTACTTTCCACGAATAGAATGGATGGAAGAACTCCATTTTAAAGTCGCATACTTGCTCATTTGGAATGCTCAAATGATGGTGTTGATCATTGAGAAGTAAAAATAGCTGAAATGCTTTTTCGAGTGGTAATTCAGCCAAGGGTTTAAAACTAACTTTTAGGTTATCTATTAATTTTTGTTGCAGCATAGCCGCATTATGAACTACTGACTTTGGCAAATAAGCGTACTGCTGATCTAAATAAGCTTGAATGAGTTTATCAAGATTGTTTTCTTTTGCTGCTGCATAAATATCGTCGCCATAAAATACGGCACCTAAGCCAACACTGCCGCCATTACCTGACCAACTGATCTGTGGTCTTGTAACGGTTTTATATTCATTGTGATGCGCCTTACGCCAGTATTTACCAAGCCGCTGTTCAACAGAAAGCTTTTGCGTATCTCGTACTTGCACTACTTCAAGCTTAAGGGCGTTTTGCGAAGCATATTGTTTTGCGCAATAGAGATCTTGGCTATCTGACTTTGAAAAATTAAACGATTTGAGCTCAACCCCTTGGCGTAACAGTTCACAATTAATTAGTCGCGAATCTAGACCTCCAGAGAGGGTGCTCAGCACTTTTTTATCGGTGTGCATCGCTTTTGTAACAACACTGCGAAAAGCCTGAGTGACTCCATCAATTGCATCTGTCACCTCATGGTTTTGTTTGGCAAGGGCGACCCAGTCAAAGTAACGTTGTTTTACCACGCCATGGCTGACATCAAACCGTAATATTTCGCCTGGATATGAGCATTTAATGTTTTTATAAGGTGTGTGGTCAAGAAGCGGGTAGCCAAGCACAGCAAGCTCAGTGAGGGCTTCTGCATCGCTTTCAAGCTCAATACTCAACTGTTTAAATAAGCCTAAGTTGGTCGAAAATAGTAAGCCATGTGCAGTTTTTAAGGTATAAAATGGTTTTAACCCAAGTGGATCAGTAGCAAGTACTAAGCAGCCTAATTGGCTATTAAACTGGCAAAAGCTAAAAACCCCTTCACACTGCTGTAAACAGGTGTTGAGTGAGGTTGCATTTGCCATGGCCTTTAAATCATCACTACGGGAGCTGCTGAGTAAAGGATGGCCAATCAGCGTTGCAATTTGCGACTCAGTTTGCAACCAACTTGCTTGTTGGTATGCATCGAAATCATAGTGAAAAATAGCTCCATTCTCACAATCAAAGCGCTTAACATCTGTTTTTTTATAGCGATTAAATGCATCAGATAGTTGATTAATATAATGAAATTCTGTTTTGCCTAATTCATTGAATTGGATATAACCTGCGATAACAGCCATGTTAACTACCTTTTCGTTTGCTAACTTACTAGTGAAGTTGCAAGGCGTAGGCCAAAACGAATAAAGGCCTTACAACAAGGCCTTTGGGTAACATTACAAAAGCTGATCAGCGATTGTTAAGTTGTTGGTTGATCTCATCAAAAATACTCGCGTCATCAATGGTGGATGGAATTTGTAGTTCTTCACCATCGACCAGTTGGCGTAAGTTCTTTCTGAGTATTTTCCCTGAGCGGGTTTTTGGTAAGCGCTCAACATGAACGATTGTTTTCAAACAGGCAATAGCGCCAATTTGATGCCTGACTGTGTGGATAAGCTCTTGCTCCACCTCTTTGCTATCACCGAGGTAGTCGTCTTTGAGTACAATCATCGCCATCGGTAATTGGCCTTTTAGTGCGTCGTTAACACCAAACACTGCGCATTCAGCAACAGCTGGGTGAGCAGCCACAATTTCTTCCATTTCACCTGTTGATAAGCGGTGACCTGCGACATTAATAACATCGTCTGTACGGCCCATAATAAACAGATAACCATCATCATCAATATAGCCACCGTCACCAGAGAGATAATAACCTGGATATTCGTTTAAATAGCCCGCTTGAAAACGTTCATTGTTTTGCCAAATTGTTGGTAAACAGCCAGGTGGTAAGGGCAGTTTAATGACCACAGCACCACTTTCGTTTGCAGCGCACTGCTCACCATTCATATCAAGAATTTGTACATCAAAGCCCGGTGTCGGTACCGTTGAGCTGCCCGGTTTAGTTGCAAGTTGCTCGATACCAATTGGATTACAAGCGATAGCCCAACCTGTTTCTGTTTGCCACCAGTGGTCGAGCACTGGCAAGCCTGTGTTGTCTTTGAGCCACTCATAAGTTGGTGGATCTAAGCGCTCACCAGCAAGGAATAAGCGTTTTAAACTAGAGGTATCGTATTGTTTGAAGCCCTCGGCTGTAGGGTCCTCTTTTTTAATTGCGCGAAACGCAGTAGGGGCACTGAATAATGCGGTGACCTTGTAATCTTCAACCACTCGCCAAAAGGCACTAGCATCAGGTGTTCTAATTGGTTTGCCTTCATATAGTATTGTAGTGCAGCGATAAATAAGTGGCGCGTAAACAATGTAAGAGTGACCAACGACCCAACCGATGTCAGAGGCGGCCCAAAATACTTCGCCGGGTTTCATACCATACACAGTTTCCATGCTGTAATGCATTGCGACAGCATGACCCCCATTTTCTCGAACCACTCCTTTAGGTGTCCCTGTCGTACCTGAGGTATAAAGGATATAAAGCGGATCATCACCTGCCACTGGCACTGCACCCACTTCGCTCGCTGCATCTGAGGCTGATTGCCAATCGATGTCTCTGCCATCTTGCATCTCGGCAATAGCTTGTTCACGCTGAAATACAACACAGTGTTCAACTACATGCTTGGCGTTTTCGAGAGCTTCATCAAGCAAAGGCTTATATTCAATGACATGGTTGATTTCAACCCCGCAAGACGCTGTAAGCACAAGCTTAGGTTTTGCATCATCAATACGAACTGCTAACTCGTGCGGTGCAAAACCACCAAATACGACTGAGTGAATGGCACCAAGACGCGCACATGCCAGCATACCAATAACGGCTTGTGGGATCATTGGCATATAAATAACGACACGGTCACCTTTACTTACGCCAAGGGACTGCATAAGTCCCGCAAATTTGGCAACTTGAGTTTGTAACTCGCCATAGCTGTATTGTTGTTTAGTATTGGTAACAGGGGAGTCGTAAATCAGAGCGATTTGATCTGCAAAACCTGCTTCGACGTGTTGGTCGAGGGCTAGGTAACTAGTGTTTAGCTGACCATCAGCAAACCAGTGATAAAAATCATTATCGTCATATTGATAGGGTGTACTAGGTTCTTTAAACCAAGGAACCCGTTTACTTTGTTCAAGCCAAAATTGGCCCGGATTGCGCTGAAATTGTTGATATTGTTGTTGATATTCGCCCGCCATAATGAGGCTCCTATACTTTTTAGTGAGAGATTTGTACAACGTATAAAAAAATATAAGGGGGATTTTGATTAAATAATATGCGACCTTGGTCGGCATCAGCTTCATTTATTCTTGGAAAGATAGCTGGTGTTATTGAAATTTAGCTACAAAATCAATCAACTTTCGGGAAGATATGCTTATTCTCGAATTAAAAAATGATTTCAAATTTGCGTTATTTAGGGGCTGTGGGTAGAGGGAGCTGCCACTTTTCTAAAATGGCTTGGTATTGACCTGTTTCTTTAAGTGTCGAAAGTGCAATGCTTAACCTCATTGCCGTTTCAGGATTTAAATTCAAGTTTGCAGCTAAATAAAGCTCTGAAGGAAAGTCATCTAAGTGAAGGCTTTTATGAATTTTTTTAGCTTCTACATTTGATAAAACAAGTTCATTTTGCAGGGTGAGTGTATTGGTTAGTACAAAATCGATTCGTTCTTTTTCAAGCATCTGCCACAGCTGATGATAATGACTTACTAACACTAAGTTTTTATCTTCACTAAATCCTGCTTGCTTTAAATAATGTTCGCTGGAATAACCACGTATAGTCGCAACGCGGTATTTCTCAGCTTGTTTTAGGCTTTTTACTTCATGGTTTTGACTTTGAGAAGCCAGATCAACTAAATAAGCATCAGAGAAATACGTTTGCCCCAGCCATTTAAATTTAGCTTCACGAGCTGGGTTTTTTAAAAGCGAGATCATTAGTATGTTTGGATTGTTTTCAAGCTCATGAAAAGCCCGAGCCATCGGCATTATTCTAAACTCACCCGCTAGATCTGCCTGCGCTAAAGTAGCTTCAATAACTTCTATAAGTGCGCCATCTGCTTCGCCTTGCTGATTAATAAAGTGGTATGGAGGCAAGTCTTCAGCAATAAAGGTCAAATTATCCGCAGCAGTTGCACAACTGATGCACAGAAGCATGATAGCAATCAGTAATGAGCGAAACGGCATAAATATCCATTATTTATAAATAAACAATTAACATACTAATAAATCTTAATGCAAAGGTATAGGCTTTTAAAAGGCCTGGAATATTTAATTGCTTTTCTTACTGCGTGGTGCGCCCATTAAAATGCCCATGTGGCAAATACAGACCGATAAAAAGGCACTCAAGCCTAGTGCACCACCATAGCCATCCAATAGAGGGACTAAGTATTCAAATAAGATAGAAAATAGTAAAGAAGAAATAGTTAACGTGAAGAATCCAAAGCGCTTTGGTGCGCTCATACCAATAAACGTCCCGCCAAAAAATACCACAGAGTAAAGCGCTAAATTTACTGGTAATAAGCTCAAAATGCCATAAGCAATAATGCTTGAGGCAGCAGATGCTCGAATGGCATCAAAGCGATTATGATGTGCTATTAGGTAGGTAGATAATGCACCTGCTAAAGCGGTTAGTGCTATAAATATATCCACTATAAGACTCCTTTAGCCATCATAAACAGAGCAACACTGGCAAAGGCAACACTACCAAGGCGACCACCAAAACCTGCAAATAGATTCATAGTTAGCATATAAAGACAGGCACCGATCAAAGAAATAAAACTTAGTTCCCAGTAACTATCAATTAAACTTGATGAGCACATGCCGGCAAAGCTTCCTGCGTAAATAGCTGCATAAGGGTGATTTCCAAAACGAGCCGGGAAAGGAATAAATGTGCCAACTAAACCGGTAACAGCGGCAGATAAAACAAGGGCAACATTGGCTTGGTCATGAAGTAAAAAGCAGGCAAAACAGCCAACAGAAAAGGCCAAAAATTTGACCAAGAAAAATGTAATATGTGCCATTAATTGATGATACACCTCGCTTAAGTAGGTAAACGAGGTGCATTATCTCATTGATGCGTTTAGTCCTGCAACTGCCCTGCGTGGAGTTTTATATCAGTTTGCTTAACGAAGTGAGCTGCTACTTTGCTGTGGTGACCATATAAAGCTACAACCAAAAAGCAAATGAGCGGAACAACAAATGACACAGCAGTGTTAAATGCATCGATAGTTGCGGCTTGGATCAGGGGTAAAAATGCTCCTCCTAAAATCGCCATAACTAAGCCTGCCGCGCCGACCTTTGCATCATCGCCTAAACCCTCAAGTGCCGTCCCGTAAATAGTTGGAAACATCAAAGAGAGACAACTTGAAATAGCAACGAGTGCTATCACACCAGCTAAATTAACTTGGGTTGCAACAACAAAACAAAGTACGGCTGCACCTAAGGCCATAAAACGGAGCAATTTAGCCGCGTTTATAAAGCGCATTAGCCAAGTCATAACGAAGCGTGACACTAAAAACACCAACATAGAATACTGTAAGACTTGGCCGCCCGTAACTTCAGTTGTGTTAAGAGCTTCCATCGTATAGCCGATGGTGTAAGTCCACACACAAGTTTGGGCTCCAACATTAAAAAACTGTGCTAACACACCAAATCGATAATGCTTATTTTGGTACAAATGTTGAAAGGTTTTTTTAAGCTTTCGAGCTGGTGTTGCCGCTTTTGCTACTGTTGCAGGCGATCGGCTACAAAAGATACATAGCCACAGCAAGATTAAACAACACGCCATACCGACATACGGCACCATTACGGCATTCAGTTCAGCACTCACAACTGTTTTTAATTGCGCCTCACTCATTAGGGCGCGGCCAGCACTATCTGCTTGATTTAAGTTTGGCAAGATTAAAGTAGCCGCCAAAAAAACACCTATATTAGTACCCACAGGATTGAAGGCTTGGGCTAGGTTGAGCCTGCGAGTTGCTGTTTGTTCGCATCCAAGCTGCATAACATAAGGATTTGCAGAGGTTTCTAAAATAGACAAACCGCCCGCAAGAATAAACAAGGCTAATAAAAAGTGACTATAGAGCATGGTTTGGCTGGCGGGATAAAACAGTAATGCTCCACATGCGGCCATGGCTAAACCAACTAGCAACCCAGTTTTGTAATTAAACCGTCTGTTAATCATTGCAGCGGGTAAAGCCAAGCAAAAGTAAGCGCCATAATAACTAAATTGCACTAAGGCAGATTGCAGCGCACTCATCGAAAATGTTTTGCTAAAAACTTTAACTAATGGGTCTGTCATATTGGCTGCAGTGCCCCAAGCTGCAAAGCAAATTGTAAGTAGAATAAAAGGCCAAAGCATTTGGCGCGATACAATAGCGGACTGTGTTTGCATAGCTCACCAGTTTAATGTGTTCATATTGTTGTAAGCGACAGTATTCACGACTATAAATAATAAATCAACTAGGTTGATTTATTATTTATAGTGGCAGATAGTATGACAAACAGGTCTAATAGGCCGCTCATGAGACTTTACTATGAAGGATGTTATGAATCGCAGTCTAAACCCAACAGTGAGAAGCTGTAACGAACGTGCGATCTTAAGCTTAATTAGGCAGCATGAAAGTATGCCTAAAGCGCAAATAGCTAAGGCGCTATCTTTATCTGCTCAAGCTGCGATGGTAAATATTAATAAGCTAGAAGAAGACAACTTATTACTGCGAGGAGCACCTTTAAAGGGACGAGTAGGGCAGCCTAGCGTGCCGTTTAGACTCAACCCAGATGGCGCATTTAGTTTTGGTTTGAAAATTGGTCGACGACGCTTCGACCTGATACTCGTTGATTTACAAAGCACGCAAAGAGCATCGGTATCTGTTGAGGTGAATGAAGCATCGGTCGATGAGCTTAAATCATTCTTAGAAACACATATCCCACAATTAATCAGTCAATTAGAACCTGAACTGCGCTCACATGTGTGTGGGCTAGGGGTCGCTATGCCGTTTGATATTTGGCAATGGCAAGCCGCTTCAGACACTGCAACAAATACCCTTAGTCAATGGCAAAATTTCGACTTAAAAGGTTACTTAGAAAGTCAGTTTAATTTACCGGTTTATATTAGTAACGATAATAACGCTGCCTGCTGTGCAGAACTAAGCCTTGGTAACCCTAATAACTACAGCGATTTTTTGTATGTTTATTTGGGGGCTTTTTTAGGTGGGGCTGTGGTGATTAACCACCAACTTCTCGAAGGTAAAAGTGGTAATGCCGGTGCTATAGGCTCAATGCTAAACGCTGATCGGGAGCAGTTACTTAGTCAATGTTCATTACTATCATTGCAAAGCGAGTTTGATAAGCAGCAACTTAGCATTTCAGTGTACGAGCTAACTGACAGTCAGTTTACAGAGCATAAACGACTAGTTCAGCCTTGGCTTGAAAAAGCTGCTGAGGCTATCAGTATTGCCATGCATAACAGTTTGAGTTTATTAGATATGCAAGCTGTGATTATTGATTCGCCGTTACCGAGTAAAGCGCTTGAACAGCTAAAGCAGTTATCAATTGCAGCATTTGCACGTTTAGATAGTCGTGGACTACGTAGCTGTGAAGTAAGCTTAGGCGTGTGCCGGGAAAAAGCGCAGTCGATAGGTTCTGCTCAACTCGCGCTTAGTCGTCATTATTTTTAAACAGGAGTGAGCAGCTCACTCCTGTTTAAATTATTACTTCTGATATTGTTTGAACCACGCAAGCGTGTATTCAATTTTAGAAATCATGCGTGATGGACGACCTGCAATACCATGTGGCGAGCCTGGTACACGAATAAGTACGGTATCTACTTTTTGCAGTTTTAGTGCTTGGTAGAATTGCTCTGATTCTGAAATTGGCGTACGGCGGTCTTCTTCACCTGTCATGATCAATGATGGCGTGGTTACGTTACCTACTAATGAAAGCGGCGAACGTTTCCAGTAATGCTCAACATTATCCCAAGGCATGCCAGGGAACTGGTTACGAATTTGACCAATGTAGCTGTCAGCTGAAAGAGTTTTACTTAACCAGTTGATCACCGGTTTGGTAATCGCAGCCGCGTTGAAGCGGTTTGTTAAACCAACAGCATAAGCCGTTGCAATACCACCTGCTGAGCCACCAGCAATAAATAAGTTATCTTTGTCGATAAAGCCTTTAGCAATCATCGCATCAACCGCAGAGTTATGATCGGCAAAGTCCTCTTCAGAGCTGTATTTACCGTCTAGCAGTAATGCAAAGTCTTTACCGTAACTTGTTGAACCACGGTAATTAACATACACAACCACGTAACCTTCAGCGGCATAACGTTGTAATTCAGCAGTAAAGCTTGGGCCATAGGCCAGGTGTGGGCCGCCGTGAATTTCAACCATTAATGGATATTGCTTGCTTTCATCAAAATCAGGTGGTGTGATGTACCAACCTTGAATTGCTTGGCCATCGAACTGCGATTTAACATTCAGCTCGTGCACTTTACCAAGCTTTTTATGACCTAACACATCTTCGTTTAATGAAGTGAGCGTTTTCTTTTTACCTTTGTAAAGGTAGCCTAAATCAGCTGGGCGGTATTCACTGCCTGTGGTGTACGCAATAGCGCCATTATTGGCCATGCTGAAACTACCACTGATATACGGACGACCAATTGAAGTGCCCGACACGGTATCAGTTAAATCAGTTACCTTACCGCGGCTGTTTACTTTAGCGAGCTTACGCTTACCAAAATCATCGTACTGAATAACAAAGTCGCCATCGCCTGACCACTTATAATCAGCAACTGAACGGTCTAATTTTTCAGTAATATGCTTGATTGATTTATCATCTAAATCGAGCATAGATAGTGTTGAGTTAATATAAGGCACAGGCGCGTTGTCACGGGCAACAAAGGCAAGTTCATCACCGTCTTTAGCGTAACGAGGCTTAGTTTCACGGCCAGGCAAATCAGTTAGCTGCGTAAGCTCACCTGATTTTACATTAATTTCATAAAGGTCTGACTCAGTTGTGCGGTACTCCCACTCATCATTGCGATCAGCAGAAAAAGCCAGTTTTGTGTTACTTGGATCCCATGCTAGTGGGCCATAATGCTGATAATCACCCGATGTTAACTGACGCGGTGTGCCACCCGAAACCGGAATAACAAAAACGTGACGATATGAAGGCTCTAAAAAGCCAGCGCCATCAGCTTGATAGCGTGCCTTTTCAAAAACTCTAACAGGTTTTGACCACTCGGCACCTTTTGGTTTCTTCGGTAGTTTTACTGATTTAGCGAACGCAGATTTACCTTCAGGAATGCTCATAGTGAAAGCAATTTGCTCAGAGTCATTCGACCAGGTTAAGTTACGTACTGATTTTGGCAGTTGCGTTAATAATGCTTGTTTGTCTTGCGCTAACCAATAAACGTGAAGTTGATTTGAGCCGCTTGAGTTACTGGTAAAAGCAATTTTCTTGCTATCTGGAGACCAAGTAGGTTGGCTATAGTTATGCTCATCAGAGAAAAGCGGTGTGTGTTGGCCAGATTTTATATCGTACAGCCAAAAGCTACGCTTGTTGCCATCTTTCATGATGTCGTAGCCGCTGCGCACATAAACGATTTTTTTACCGTCTGGACTTATTTGTGGGTCACCTGCGTATTCAAGTTGAAAAATATCTTCTGAGACAAACTTGTCGTTAGCATATACCTGAGCCGTCGTTGCTGCGCATAGCAAACTGGCTCCAATGAGGATTGTTTTTTTTAATTGCATGGAATGGTCTTTTTTTAGCCGTAAAATTTTATCCTAAAAGCAGAGCATTCTGTGCGCAAGCACATTGAGATAAAGTTGCATTTACCCCAGTTGAATTAACGCAAAGTCTATTTGTGCGTGCTAGTAGCTGATTTTAAAGGCTTAGGAAAACTTAAAATAGTCATCCCAACGCGTATCTAAGCGCTGTTTGGCCTTATCTAAATCAACTGCTGTATAAACGTCATCTTGCTGATTAACCAGCTCAAGCTTTACGAGCTTGTTTAAGGCATCATCAATTTCGAAATCGAGTTGGCAATTGTGTTGTTCGTTGAACCACTGCTCAATTCTCTTATCTAATTGTTCTGCGCTCATTGCTGTGTTGGCTTTTAATAAAAAGGTGTAGGCAAGCAGAGCTTCTTTAACATCCTCTTCTTCAGCTGCGTCGACAAGGGTATGAAAAACACCAGCATTGTTATCCAAGTTTTTAAAATATAAGTTGTCGGCCAGTGCTTTCATAAAGCGAATTTTACGGTTTTTAAATTTACTCCACTCTTTAAAGATAAAGCTGCCAAACACTCCCATGCCGATTGCAAAGGTTATAAAGTGCTGCTGACTCATGTGCACTTCTTCACTACGCCAACCACCCCAAAAAGCAATCATAGCAATAAGAAGTAGAATTGAGGCGCCTAATTTTGTTACTAAAACTACAGCACCACCAATTAGTGCTGATGAGCCAATAATGAGTTTATCTATAGGGCGCATTTTTACTTCACTATTGGGAAACAGCATTTCTAAATCGGCTTTTGGTACATTCTGGAATAGTTTGACGATAGTTGAGTTTGGCTCAAAGCCTAGCGGCATTTTGCCTTTTTTTAAAAAATACTGCTCGTCTTTAAAGCGGATGAATACGGCAACGCGGTCGTAGTTAGTAAACTGAATTTGCTTTTTCTTAAGCCCCCAGAAGCTTCGCAAAGTCTCGGTTTTTTGCGATTCGCCACGACGGTAAAATACCACTTCAGCAAAATCATCAAACTCAACGGCCAAACGCACTTTAAATAATGACTCTTCATTAAGCGCGTCTTGTAAGTCTTGATTGGTAATGGTTTCAAAGTTGGCAGCATTGAGTACCGTGGCAAAATCTTTTGCAAACGCAGATTGATAGCAGGCACGTTGCTTGTTGGTAATCGGTTTTAGTGTGCGGGTGTCGCTATTTGGGTCAAATGGCGCGTAATTATCTTTTAATGATTCCAACAGCTCGTGATATTGATAATGTGTCACGCTTTGTAGTAATACACAAAACTCTATAAATGACGCTTTCTGCCGTTCGCCCAAGTAGACTTGGCAAAGATTAATAATGTCGTGTTTTCGAAAAGGAATAAATCGTGTGTTAGTCATTATGCTAGTAAATGTATTAAACAGAATCCGCATAGATGATAAAAAAATGATGCCAGAAATGCGATATTTATCAGAAAATAGCGTAAATGTAGAGCTTTTTACTGAGCAAAAGGGGTTGTTTTTAGGCTGAGTTCTTCAGTCAAAATGCTGGTTTTTGAAATTCACAGGCGCTTTGCCATGTACTTTTAAACACGCTTTGCTAATGTTGGTTCAATTGCAGTAAGTTGTCGTGATCTCTTATGAGTAAACAACCCCCAACAATCAAAGTGAAAGCTGAGTTAAGTTCAGTACCGCTAGTTATAAAGCAGTTATTTATCAGCGTGTTTATTATGTCATTACTAATGATTGTGGTGATATACCTCTACCATTTTTATCGATTAGAAAATGATATCTACCTCAATGGCGTATTAACAGATGCGATTAATTTACTGATCCTCATATGTATGTTCGCTTTTGTACAAACATCGGTAGTTGCAAAAAGAAGCTATATATTTTTAAGTATTGGTATTTTTTTGTGGAGTGTTGGGCTGACTTTTGACTTTCTTGATGAGCTAGTGTTCCAACCTATCTGGGTTGGGATTTATATTGAAGATATTAGTCGAACGATTGGTATGTTGGTCACTGGTTTTGGTTTGTTTTTAGTATTGTCAGATTTAGCAAAAACTCGTGAACAGCTAGAGGAAGAGCTTAAAACCGATGTGCTTACTAAGGCTTATAACCGCCGATATTTTTATCAGTATGTACAACAGAATCAAGACCGACCATTTAGTATTGTGATTGTAGATATTGATCATTTTAAAGCGATAAATGATGAGTACGGCCATGATGTGGGTGATCAGGTACTGGTTGATTTTGTGCTGCAGTGCCACAAGGCATTAGAGCAAACTATTTTATTTGCACGTATAGGTGGAGAAGAGTTTGCTTTATACGTACCAACTGATGATCGCGTAATATTGAGCCAGACCTGTCAACAACTGCTATGTATGGCAAGTAACGTTTTGGTTACTCCTAGTAAAACGCTCAGCGTAAGTGTGGGGTCAGCAATTAAACGTACTACAGAAACGTTTAGCAATACTATGAAGCGTGCCGATCAGGCGCTTTATTTGGCTAAAAACCAAGGTCGTAGCCGTTATATTCATAATCCGTAAGGTACGGTTAAGGGTTTTTGTTGTAATCTAAAACGCAACAAAAAAATTAAGGATGAATAATGGCGATTGCTAAAAAGCTTAAGCAAAAAACACGGCAGTTTATCGACTCAAAACATATGCTTAAATCGATTACGGTGGCATCATTTTTAGAGTCAACCATAGTGCCAATACCTCTTGAAGCTGTACTTGTTCCGTTAATGCAAGCCCGTCGTGAAAAGCTTTGGTTAATTGCATTAATGGCGACGATTGGCTGTATTGTCGGCGCTATTTTTGGTTATGCCCTCGGCTATTATCTATTTGATGTGGTTGGGGATTGGGTTATTAATACCTTCTCAAACCCAGAGCAATTTGAGCAAGTTAAACAAAAAATGCAAGCACAAGGCTTTTGGTTTGTACTGACGCTCGGCATCGTTCCTATTCCATTTCAAATTGCCATGCTTGCAGCTGGGGCAACCAAATATTCAATTTTTCTATTTTTACTGGCAACGGTCATTGCTCGTTCAATCCGGTACTTTGCCCTTGCCGCGGTTGTGTATTACGCGGGTAATCAGGCTGAGCGAATTATTCAAAAGCACAAAACCAAAGCGTTAGTCGCTATTTCTGTGTTAGTACTGTTACTTTGGTGGCTCAGTACACTTATTTAATACACTCATTTAACAAATAAAAAATACTGATTATGATTATCCTGTCTATACTTTGAATTAAGGAAAGCGCTTAATAAAAACAACAGGATGACCCATGAATACCCTAGTGGCTGCACTACCTATTTTGGTGCTGATCTGGATGATGGTAAAACGCAGCCCCATCGCTTCTTATATTGCCTTACCAATAACGGCGCTACTCGCTGCTTTACTTCAACTGTTTTACTTTCAAGCTGATTTACGGCTATTGCTTGCAAATTCGTTTGCCGGTGTATTGTCTGTCATGACGCCTATTTCGATTATTGCTGGGGCTATTTTACTTAATCGCATGTTGGCAATATCAGGAGCCGAAACCACGATTAAACATTGGCTCGAATCTATTAGCAGTAATCAGGTTGCACAGTTGATGATCATAGGTTGGGCATTTGCATTTATGCTCGAAGGCGCATCGGGGTTTGGTACGCCAGCGGCCATCGCTGCACCTATTTTGGTCGGACTTGGTTTCTCGCCTTTTAAAGTGATTGTTTTTACTTTGATTCTAAACTCGATTCCCGTGTCTTTTGGGGCTGTTGGCACGCCTACTTGGTTTGGTTTCTCGGCGCTACAATTAGATGATGAACAAGTGCTCGCTATCTCAAGATGGACGGCGCTTTGTCATGTTGTTGCTGCTTTGGTAATTCCTATGATTGCGCTGTGTATTGTGCAGCCACTGAAAACGGTTCGTAAAAATAGTGTGTTCATTTATTTAAGTGTGTTTTCATGTGTCTTACCTTATTGGTTGTTTGCCCAGTGGAATTATGAGTTTCCATCACTGATTGGCGGTGCAGTGGGGCTATTGCTCACTATCTTTTTAGCGAATAAGGGAGTGGGGTTAGATAACTCAGCTGTAAATATACAAAGCATGAAAGGCAAGGTTGAGCTCACACCAAAAGCGCTGTTTTTAGCTTTATTCCCGTTATTACTGTTAATTGTTGTGCTGGTCATAACCCGTATTCATCAGCTAGGCATTAAAGCATTGCTTAACGACGAAACACTCTGGATGAGCATGCATTTGGGCTTCGCTCAATTTGAATTAAGTAAAGCCCTAATCCTTTCATTACACGAAATATTTGGTACGTCAGTAGGGTGGTCGTATAAAACCTTATTTGTACCGGCCTTGATCCCGTTTGTATTGGTTGTGCTGATCTGTGTACCGTTACTTAAAATGAGCAAGCTACAAGTTAAACAGATGTGCACCGATACCTTAGGGCGTATTGCTCTGCCATGTATTGCCTTAATTGGGGCGCTGGTGATGGTTAATGTTTTAATGCAAGGTGGCCATAATGCGCCCATATTTTATATGGCGAGCACCTTTGCTAATGTAAGTGGTGAACATTGGGTATTATTTGCCTCATATTTGGGGGCGCTCGGGACTTTCTTTTCGGGCTCGGCAACGGTGTCTAATCTTACCTTTGGCGGTATTCAATATGGCATAGCAGAGCAAGTGGGCTTATCAGAAACTTTAGTGCTTGCGTTGCAATCAACGGGTGCGGCGATGGGGAACATGATCTGCATTAGCAATATTATTGCTGTAGCCAGTATTGTTGGAGTTAATAACCAAGAAGGGCCTGTGCTTAAGAAAAGCTTTTTGCCTATGCTAATTTACGGTGCAATAGTAGGGGGCTTTAGTTATCTATTTTACTGATTAAACATGTTCAGATAAAAAAGGTGCCCAGATAAACCGAGCACCTTTATGGAGTAATTTATTGAATGGCTTTTTTTACTTCGCGCCAGTCAATAATCTTAAAGTTTTGCGGTGCCTGTGGCATACGGTTGTAACCATCTTGCACAATTAGCACCCCTTCAGGGTAGCCTGGTAGCGCAGCCGGTGTCACCGTTAGGCCATCGGTTTCTGATACGCCATCGATTGCTAACTCTAGGTTATTGCTGATTGCAAATTTACCTGCAAACTCAAGGCTAGGGGGATTGCCATCGATAATTTTATAAAGCACATAGCTGTAATCACCTTGGCTAGAAACCACTAAATAACGGGCATCTTTAGCGTGATAGATTTCCATGCCTTCTACATCATCCACCAGCATATCGTTCACGGTTTGTAGCATTACAGGTTTATTTTCTGCTGTAGGCTCAGCACCAATAAACCAAATACCTTCGTCTTCTTCACCTAAAAATAGCTGTGCGGTTTTATCATCTGCACTGCAACCTTCAGGTTGGCTCGGAACACTAAATTCGCGCACTAGTTGTGCTGATACGCTCTCATTATTACCGATTAGTTTGTATTGCTGAAACAGACCTGACTTATCATTCATAAACACATAGTTGCCTGTGTTTGATGAGTACATACACATACCGTAAATTTCTTTTAGAGTCGTTGGCAGCTCTGCAATATGTTGCACCTGATTGTGAGTATCGACGCTGTAAACACTGATGCTGTTATGAGTACGGTTACTGCCAGCAATCCAGGTATTCGTTGCGTTGTTGATACTTGCATGTTGGCGCACATCAACATTATTTAAACGGCCAGTTTCTAGCGCTTGTAGCTCTTTGCCAGTAAGGTCATACACCATTAAACCACGACGTTTATCGGTGCCTAAAATCAGGCTTTTTGCTGCATTGCTTGGGTTTACCCAAATTGCAGGATCATCGGCGGCATCACCAAAAGCACGTACTGCATCGGTTTGCGCTTGTGCATTAATGTAAGTAACAGCAGTTGTTTTAGCGCTATTTTTTAGCTTAGCTTGTCTCTGGGTTTGGCCCTCGATTTGACCTTTTACATAATGACCAGATTCATCATCGTATAACACGATGTCAGCTTGATTATTATTAAAGCGCACTGCGGCAGATTCAATTGCCAGTTCTCCAGCAAATTGCCAGCTGCTAAAACGTTTAGTATTGCTTTCGTAGCGATGTAATTGGTTATCTTCAGAAGTGGTGAACCATAAGCTGCCATCATCTGATGTGCTTAAACCGCCAACTTCAGGCGCTAAGCTGCCAAATGGCGACATCATAGCAATGGGCTTTTTATCAGCCCGAGATTCGGCATCTGCGTTAATTTGCCAAATGCCTAGCTCACCTTCACTTAGGTAAAGGGTTTTGCTGTTATCATCAACCGCGCAGCCTGATGTTTCACTTACACCGGCAAACTCGCGTAATTCAAGGTTTAATGCGCGTTTGTTTGCAATATCAAACACTAAAGTCTCGCGGATAAGGCCGCGGGCATCAGCCACAAATGCCGACACAGCTTGAGTTGTCGGGTTAGCAAATAAGCACACAGCCTCAGGTTTTGCTTTAGGTGGGCTGATACGGCTAATTTCGGTTAACTGCCATTTTGGTGCTTTTTGTAAGCTAAAAATGACTGCTTGGTCAGCTTCGTTATCGATGCTGGCAACAAGGTAACTATTTTTGTTGATTGCTTTAACAGAGAGCGCTTCGAAATTACCTTTTTGTAATGCGTGCTGTTTACCTGTGGCATCAATGAGTTGTAAGCCTTGGCTTTGTGAGCTCAATAACCAAGCGTCATCAGCAAGGGCTGCTGCTTGTGAGCCTTGCATATTTTCAGTTGTGCCAAAGGCTGTTAATTGGTTTTTACTTGGCGCCTCGGTCGCTGTTGTTTGGCTACAGGCTGCTAGGGTGCTTAGCATCACTGCACTGGCTACAAGGTTAAGTGGTTTTGTAAAATTCATGGGATCCCCAAATATAAAACAAGGCAGCAATGCGCTGCCTTAAAAACTCTTTTGTGTATTAAAATGCGTAGCGCAGCATTAACTGAATAACCGGGCCTGCTTCTTCAGACTCCAGTTCATACTCGTCAAAGTCGCGGTTGATTTGGTCATCAACGGTGTCGAACTTGTTAAAGGTTTCGTCTTTACTTGCATCTAGTAGGTTTGAACCTACTAAACGAAGCGTGACGTCTTGCCAGCGTTTTTCTACGAATACTTCAAGGTCTGCGCCGTAGTGTGTGGTTACTTCTTCACCTACGATGCGGCCATAAGCATCACCTTGTTTACGGTAAGTTGCACCGAATGAAGCGCCTAAATCAGGCAGGTCTTGAATAAAACCAACGTTAAATACGTAGTCAGATTGGTCGTTGAATTTACGGCTACCAAAGGTGTCATCTACTTCTGAATCGAGCCATGAGTAGTTAAAGAATACTCCTGTGTTTGGCATTCTAATAGCGCTTAACGGGGTTGATAAATCAAGTTCGATACCTTGAACATTGCCATCACCGGTGTTACGAGGTTGCAAAATATAAGTACCATCACCTTCTGACCCTTGCTGGCCTGTATTGGCAATTTCGATAAGGTCAGTAACATCACGGTAGAACACATTGATACCCACGACGCCGCTTTTACCTAAGCGATACTCATAACCTAAGTCCATACCCCACGATGATTCTGGTTGTAGGTCTGGGTTACCTAAAAAGTCGTTATCGCCTAGTTCTTTTTCAAGTAGAGCGGGGGTGATGTAGTCAAAATCAGGGCGACGTAAGCTACGCGCTACAGAGGCACTCACACGGCCGTTTTCTGAGACGTTGTAGCGTAAGTGTGCCGATGGCAAGAAAAAGTCATAATCGTTTTTAGCGCTCACACCTTCTGCTTTGTCAGTAATGGTTGAGTCGGTTGTTTCATAGCGTACACCTAACTCCCACGAGAAGTCTTGGTCTTCGTGCTTAACTAATGCAAATACATCGAGGCGGTCTTCTTCGAGTTTATTTACACCACCAGCGGCTGCTTCAAACTCGTTGTTAAAGCCTGCCAATGACAGTGGTGTTTTGCTGAACTGATCCCAGCTTGTAAAGCTTTGTTCGCTTTCATCTTCGGCTTGATAGACGGCGGTATCTCGCTCTTTACCTTGTACAAAGGCACCGAATTGAATCGTTTTGTTCTCGCCTGCAAATAGGCTGTGTTGCCATTGTAATGACCATTCTTTGTCATCAAGGTCTACGGTTTCTTCTTCTTCCTCAAACACCATAGGCAGCTCAGAAGTATCGATTTCTACTTCTTGCTCGTAAACAGACTCTTCAAAGCTTGCAAAACCAAGCTTGAATTTACTGGTGCCACCAAAAAGGGGTAACTCATAACCCGAGTTGATGTTGTAGTTGGTTTGATCGATGAAAGATACATTGGCGTTGTCTGTTTCAAGATTACCGCCTTCAACAATCGAGTTATTGATTGCTGTTGGGTCATCATATTCGAATGAGCGCTCATCTTCAGTTCGGTCGGTATCAACCCAAATTGCGCTGATATCGAACTTGCTGCCATCATCAAAGGCTATTTCGTAGCTGGCATTTAGCGAAGTATCGTCACCGTCACGAGTATCTGATTGATCTTCGCGGTTATCGAATTCTTCGGTTTTGTAATTGGCGTTATTTTCAGGGCTGTCGCCATAGCGTAAGCTTGATTTCTGTTTTGGGTTATAACGACCTTGTAAGTTAGCGCCAAGTAACAAACGGCCACCAGCAAACTCAGTGCCGTAAACACCGGCAAAGCTTTCTTTTAATTCGCCATCGTCATAACGCAGGCCACCCGCACGAAGGTAACCACCATCTAGGCTGTAACCGTCACGCAATACAATGTTTAGAGTACCGGCAATGGCATCTGCAGAGCGGTTTGCACTTGAAGCACGAATAATTTCAACACGCTCAATTAGCTCAGCAGGAATACGGTCAACAAAAAATGAGCGGTCAGCACCAGCACCAGGTACTTCTTCACCATTAATAAGGACCTTTGTGTAAGCGGGGCTTAAGCCGCGCATACGCGCGCCATCAGACTCTAAAACATCTGATAAAAACGTCACACTGGGTACACGTTTTAATGCATCACCGGCAGTAAGTGGTTCAAAGCGTTGAAAGTATTCTTGTGAATATTCAAGCGTCGGTGCCAGCTCTTGTGAGCGGTTGCGATAACCGATTTCGCCATATACAACAAGCTCTTCAGAGACTTTTACTTTTTTCTCTTCGCTGCTTTGCTCATCTTGTGCGTAAGCGGCAAATTGACATAAGGCGAGGGCGCTAACTAACGCCTTCGTTTTAAATTGTTTCATGGGGTTGCTCCTGATTGTCCTTGGTTTGACGAGCAAAGTACGCAGCTTAAATGACGCAAATGTGACAGAAAATCGCTAACAGGTAGTAAAAACAAGTGATTAGAGGGTTTTAAAAACACTTTTGAGCTGCAATAACCCTATCTTTTTAAGGTAAATACAGTGCTTAAGGGGTTTAATAAGGTTTGACTGTCGTTTTGCTGTCACATCATTGAGCTAATATGACCCTGCTGCTTAAAACGCTAACGGGTTAGCATGGCAGCGTGAATTATTGTTAGGTATCTAAAATGCGATTTAACCCTTTTACTCATCATCGATTTTTAACCAATGCAGTCATTGCTCTGTTTGTGATTGCGTTTTTGCTAAGCGCGCAAGCAGGAGAATTAAAGCCTCTTGCGGATATAGCTTGGTTAGATATTTTAGGCGAGGGTGGCATTGTACTGATGACACTCACTTGGATAGCTGCACTGCTTATTTCAAGACCGCCTGGGAAAGTAACAAGCTTTTTAGTGCTTGGGCTTGGGCTTTTTATGTTTTCAGCTTCCCTCGATTTATTTGATGAGTGGTTACATCAACCCACCAATACATGGCTCACATGGATAGAATCATTGCCTGCGCCGATTGGCATGATTTTCACAAGCCTTGGCTTGTATCAATGGCACCAAGAACAATACGTACTTAACAGGCAGTTAAAGCGCCGTGAAGCACAGCATCGCGAGCATGAATTAGTGTGCTCAATCACCGGACTTTATAAGGCTGATTATTTACAAGCGGTATTAAAAGAGCAGTTAAATGAACCACAACCGTTGCAATTGGCCGCCATTGATATTCGCGGTTTTGCTGATTTTAACGCTGAATTTGGCTTTATCGAAGGCGACCGCTTACTAGGTGAAGTGAGCGAGCTTTTATTGATGAATTGCCGTCTTACCGATGTAGTGTGCCGCTACGCGGGAGACTGCTTTATGGTGCTGATGCCAAATACCAGCGCAGTACAAGCGAAAGAACTGCTGGCGCAAATTACCTCGGCGCTGAACCATTGTGCATTTAAGGTCGAAGGCGAAAAAAACGCTAAGTTTCAAGATGTAACAGCGGCCTTAGTAGGTAGTGTTCAAGGCGATACGCCACAAAGTTTAAGCTCGCGTTTACACGCTAAGTTACAACAACAAAAACAACAAAGAGTCAGCCATTGTGAAGCCGTATCTTAATCAAGATGACAAATACCTCACCGCACAGGGACTGATCACCACGCTGGTGGAGCTGGCCTTAAGCCGCGGCATTGCACTGCATAAGTTACTCAGAGGCACAGGGGTGTTTGAGCAAGACTTAATGAGTGTGCAGCATCAGTTTAGTATCTCGCAGCAAGTGCGCTTATTAACGCAGTTTAAGCAATTGATGAAATCAGCCGACAGCGGCTTTTTATTAGGCAGTCAACTAGCAAACGATACCTCTGTTGCCGCCCAAGGCGTGTTACATGCAGAGCATATTGGGCAAGCTTTAAAGCAGTTACACAATTTGCGCATGCAACTGGCACCTTTGTTATTTAGTTATAGTTATGTACATAACGAGCAGTATTACATTGTGCTGCAAAACGCAGTAGGTTTGGATGATGAAATAAGCCAGTATGTTATGGAGATTTACAGCGCCGCTTTTTATCAAATCCTTAAAAAAGTGGCGGGTGAGCGGGTACCTTGTCAGTTCGAATTTGCCTACAAACGAGCCAGACATAGCCAAGAATACGAACAACATTTAGGCCTTAAAGTCGCCTTTGAAAAGCCAATAACTCGTTGGATTTTGAATAAACAAGCGCTTAGGCTTACTAATCCGGCGTTTAGTAGCTTTAGGTTTTCACAAATTAACTCGCAACTAGCGGCATTAAGTTCTGCCAACAGCACTTTTGTGGAAGCAGTAAGCCGGTTAATTTATCAAAATCCGGCCTTAAATTTAGAACAAGTAGCCAGTCAATTTGCCATGAGCCCCGCAACTTTCAAGCGTAAACTAAAAGCTCATGGCGTGCGTTTTTCTACTTTGTATGATGAGCAAAGTAAGCGTAAAGCGATTTACCTGCTTGCCATGCGTGAGCAGTGCAATGAGCAAGTCGCCATGCGCTTATCATTTTATGATATTGCTAATTTCAGACGAGCGTTTAAACGCTGGACTGGGCTTACGCCAAGTCAATTAAAGGGGTAATTATTTTTTATTCTCTACTTAGGGAGAAAAGGTTTTATGTACATCTTTATTACGGATGAAGTGTAGATAAAAATATATCAATTCCTAGGCAGTTATTTTTCTCAAGCTGCGTTAGACTATTGTTATTGATGTAATTAACCGAGGTCTCAAATGATTGAGTATCCTGTTGACCAACTTCCCCAGTTAATTGATGACTTGCTTCAGTGTGACACCACAACGCGCAAAAATAAGTTACTTGCTGATGCTAAAGAAAAGCTTTCTACCGAGCATTTATCGTTATTGTTTGAAGCGTTACCCAAAGAGCAGCGCTTAGAAATTTGGCAATTACTTGATGAAGATACCCAGCATGAAATCTTCATTAACTTAGGGGGGGATAGTTGCCGCTGGTTATTGCAAAGTCTAGAAGAAGCCGCTGGCTTTAAGCTACTTGACGAAGTCAGTGTAGAAGAGCTACTTGAACTTGAAGAAATTATTCCTGAGCGCTTTGTTGATTATGCACGCAGACAACTTGATGAAGTTCAAACAAAGCAGTACGACCTTGCACAGCAATATAATCCAGAGCAGTTAGGTCACTGGCTCGATTTTGATGCGCTAAAAGTGTCAGAAAAACTCACCGTGGCTGGCGCGCGTAAAATTTTTCAAAAAGGTTTACCGCAGTATACCGAGGTGATTTATCTAGTCAGCCGTAAGGGCACTCTCATTGGTGAAGTGGCAATTAATGCGTTATTTAAAGCCAATGATAGCGACAGCCTGCTGGATTACGCGAACCTTGATGTGTCGGCATTGCATGCTGATGACGACCTATACGAAGCGGCTGAAGTGGTTATTCATAGTGAACAAATGGCGATGCCAGTTGTGAATGCCGACAACAAACTATTAGGCCGATTATCAGTGTCATCAGCTTATGAATTGCGTCAAGAAGTCACCGACGAAGCCGCTGCAAAAGCCGGTGGTCTACGTGAAGACGAGGATCTGTTCTCAAGCGTCACTAAGTCGGCAAAAAACCGCGGTATTTGGCTTGGTATTAACCTAGCAACGGCATTTTTAGCCTCTTGGTTTATCGGTTTGTTTGGTGCAACTATCGAACAAGTGGTTGCGCTGGCGGTACTAATGCCTGTTGTCGCTTCTATGGGAGGTATTGCGGGTAGTCAGACGTTAACGGTGATTGTGCGCGGTTTAGCGCTTGGTCAGGTTACCGACTCCAACCGTAGAGCGCTGTTGAAAAAAGAGCTTAGAGTGGGCGCGCTAAATGGCTGTGTTTGGGCCTTTGTAATTGGTGTACTCACTTATTTCTGGTTCAACGATGGCATGTTAAGTGTGACCATTACTATCGCTATCTTACTTAACTTAGTTGCTGCTTCGTTATCAGGAGTAGTGATCCCATCGATTTTAGATAAGCTTAAAATCGATCCAGCCCTTTCTGGCTCTGTGATCCTTACCACAGTCACCGACATCGTCGGCTTTGTCACCTTCCTAGGTTTAGGTAGCTTGCTACTTCTTTAAGGGATCGGATGCTGGCTAAAATACTGTTTAGCCAGCTCAACAAATGTTTTAACTCGATTTGACAGCGCATACCTATGTGGATAAACCGCAGCAATCGTTAATGGTTTTAAAGTGTGCTCTGCTAACACTTCAACTAATTGACCTGATTTTATAAACGGGGCTACTGAATAACGGGGTGCTTGAATTATCCCATCACCGGCCGCCGCTGCTTCATTTAAAAATCGACCATTATTTGAGGTCATTGCCCAATTAAACTTGCGGCAAACATGCTGGCCATCTACCCAAAATATCCATTGTTCATTACGAATATGATGGTTGAAAAACAGTAATCTATGCTCAGATAAGGCTGCTATATCTTTTGGAGCGCCATGGTTTTTTAAATATGCAGGGCTTGCCCACAAAGATAATGATGAGTGGCAAACAGTTTGCGCTATGTGGCTGGCATCTGGTAATGAAGGGGCAATTCTAAATGCTAAGTCAATTTGGCTATCAAATAAATCAACAGGCGTATTAGACAGTACAATATCTAATTTCACACCGGGAAAAGCGCACTGATATTGACTGACTAAAGGTGCTAAATATTGACAGCCAAACTCTATACTAGTTGAAATAGCAAGCTTGCCGCTAGGCACTTGGCTAAGCGCACTAAGCTCTTCATCAACTTCATTAAATTTATTAAGTAAAGGCTTCATTTGCAGTACATAACTCTGGCCTGCATCGGTTAAACACACTTTGCGGGTGTTCCGCTTTAACAGCAAGCAGCCTAAGTTTTGCTCTAACTGTTTTACATAGCGGCTAACCATGGTGGTAGAGAGCTGCATTTGCTTAGCAGCTTGAGTAAAGCTCTGATATTCAGCGACTAAGCACAAGGCTCTGACGGCTTCTAGTTTGTTCATTGTTATTATTTTTAAACTATAAGTTTATACACTATAAACTTTTGTGAGATGTAAAACCAAGCAATTCAGGTGTAAGTTGATAGCTAAAACAAGAATAAGAGGTGATCATGAAATCGGGTATCAACACATTACTTGCCAGCATTGCATTGGGTTTATCGTCGTCGGTGGTGGCTCAAACCATTGCATTACAAAATGTTAATCTAATCGACGTGGAAGCACTGTCGGTTAATGAAGCACAAACCATCATCATAGAAGATGACAAAATCAAACAAATTGTTCCTGCAAGCTATCGTCGCTTTGCCGACGATGTCATTAAAATCGATTTAGCAGGTAAGTATGTAATACCCGGTTTAATCGATACGCATGTGCACCATGCTACATCACCTGATGATTCAGATAACGATGAAATCACGCGCACTCGCTTGCGTCAGCTTTTACAGGGTGGTGTGACAAGTGTGCGCGATATGGGCGGCGATACCCGCGCTTTGAGCTCACTTAAAAGACGAGCCGATAACGATATTATTCAATCACCGGATATTTATTATTCTGTGATTATTGGTGGTAAAGCGTTCTTTTCTGACCCCCGCACAGTCGCCTCTGCAAAAGGTGAAATCCCGGGCACTGTGGATTGGATGCGAGCCGTTGATGAAAACAGTGACTTTGATGCCATTATGCTGCGTAGCAAAGGGCTGGGGGCAACCGGCATCAAAATTTATGCAAATGTGCCAGGGTCAGTGGTAGCAAAGTTATCAAAAGCTGCTAAAAAACATGGCCTTAAGGTGTGGTCGCATGCTTTTATTGGCCCAGCAACTCCGCTTGAAGCGGTTAATGGTGGGGTTGAAACAATTTCGCATGCTGCTGATTTTGCTGCGCAAGTTATTGAAAATTTCTATGATATGCGCCGTAAAAATGTTGCCTTAACAGAACAGCAAAAAAGCGATGCAAAGCAACTAGAAGCTTATCAAACATTAATAAAGCAGATGAAAAAAAAGGGCACTATTCTAGACTCGACCCTAACGGTATTTGATAAAACCAAAGCCTCTCGTGGTGAAAAAGGGTTATTGCTCAATGAGTGGGGCGGGCTGTTTACACAGTTGGCTCATCAAGCAGGTGTGGCTATAGCAGCAGGTACCGATGTGACTAGTGACAGGTTTAATACTGAAACGCCTATGGTCCACCATGAAATGCAGTTATTAGTTGAACGGGCAGGTTTAACGCCTTTAGAAGCTCTACAGGCTGCAACCATTAATGGTGCAAAAGTGATTGGCATTGAGAAAAAAACAGGTTCGATAAAGGCAGGTAAAACGGCGAATCTTGTAGTGCTTAGCAGAGATCCAAGTAACGAGATTACCAATAGCCAAAACATTGTTCATGTTATTAAAAATGGTCAATTTATCCACTTGGGTGATAATGAAAAATTACCGTTTGTGATGGCCCGTGAAGCGGCGGGGTTATTATTTTTATCGGGGCAATTAGGCAACTTGCCAACCACTATGGCTTTGGCTGGCAATGACATCAGCACCCAAATGACGCAGGCGATGAAAAACATTGGCTTTGTTTTGCAAGATCACAATTTAGATTTTAACGATGTTGTTAAATGCACCCTTATGTTGGCAGATATACAAGACTGGCCTTTAGCCAATCAAGCCTACACGCCATTTTTTACTAAATTACCTGCTAGAAGCGCATTTGCAGCCAGTGGCTTAGCACTGGGCGCAAAGGTTGAGGTGGAGTGTATCGCTGCGTTGTAGTGATGCACAGGAAAACTATATACTCTTAACCTAACTTTATATACCTGATTGTAGTTAGATAAAAGGAATGCAGAGTTAGGTAAAGAGGCTTTACTAATTAAAGATCATTGTCCGAAAAATGGACAGTAATGGCAGCCGCAGCTTATTCTGTAGGCTCTAATGATTATTCAGGTTATTTCGCTGCCATTGGTGCAAGTTATCAATTTGATAAAAAACAAAGTTTCAAGGTATTTGCCGCAACAGAAGACAGTGATTATGGCTCAGATCAAAACCTAGTATTTGGTTACAATTATCAATTTAATTAAAAAATACTGTTATAAAGTATTAAATTTTGTTAGTTTTCTGAGTGAATTATCACTGAGAAAGTTGTGAATGAAGAAAAAGTTAGCTTTGTTATTACTAGGATTATCTAGTCTTAATGCCAGCGCCTCTGAAAACTTTAGTGATCATGAAATGTTTTGTGGGCAACAGTCACAAATTAGTTGCTTAGATTACATTAACCAACAGCTTGCAAGCAGTGAGCTTGGCTCTGCGCATTGGTATGAGATTAAATCTTATCAGTTTGATTATTTCTACGATAAGATGGAATATGAGATTTTGAAAGATAGCACTGAGCCTTTTGTTGCGAGTGAAGAGTTACCAGTCGTTTTTCAAGTTCAAGTTTACTTTTACTACGCAAAATCAATGCATTATTTAGGCGACTTTGAAACAGGCCGTAAATATGCCAAAAAAGCATTTGAAAAACTGCAAGCAATCTTCGACTCCTTTGGTAACCCTATGCGCATGGTCGAGCTGGCTAATTTGCAATATGTGTTTGGTAACAAGGAAACAGCACTGCAAATTCTTGATAGGGCAGAGCGCCGCTTTGGCAAAAGCAAAGATCCTATTTTTCACTTTGAACTTGCGTCGAATAAAGCGAATGTTTTTCACTCATTAGGTGATGTAGACGGTGCGCTTGCAAACCGAAAAATCGCAGCCGATTGGATTTTAAAAACCAATCATAACCGCAAAATCTCTGTGGCTTTAGGTAACTTAGCTCGCACCCATCAACTTTTGGCGAATTATGCTCAAGCAGATGAAGTTTATGTACAGTCTCTTAAGTACATGAATTCAGACTCAGATCGAAATGTGATAGCTATTTATAAGTTACGCTTAGCTGAAATCAATTGGCAAGCAGGAAAGCAAGATCAAGCATTAAAATGGTTTAAGCAAGTGCATAAAGAAGACATTCGGCAATCACATGCGAAACTTTATGCACATCTCGCTAATGTACTTTAGATATTGTAAAAACACCCAGGTTTTTCGTCTTCACCCGGCGCTAAAATTTGTAGATGGGTTGACTCACCTTGTTCCATCAAAGGCTTCATTGTTTTATCAAATTGTTTAGCGGCATGTTCGATTAACTTTGCTTGCTGTTCTAGTGCTTTAAAATCAGCATCATGAGCGGCCATAAGTTTATTTAGTTCTTTAGCCAGCTTATCTTGCTCTTTTAATAAGCTTTTATTAATTCGCAGGTGGTTCTCGTCTTCAATAACTGCTTCTTCGGTGATCGCTTCTATTTGCTCAGAGTACTCAGTGACTTGTAGTTCTATGTCACTAATTGGTTGTTCTAGCGCTTCTAGTTTTACCTGCTCACGTTCAAGCTCTAGGTATGCAGCAATCTGTTCGTTATTGAGGGTGCTTTCGCTTACCTTTTTGCAATCTTTAAAAGTAATAACACGATAATCGTTTTGGTTGCTTGTTGTACTGGCATTTGAGAGGCCAATACAGGCAGTAGTGGCTGTGATTAAGAGTGCACTTGCGCTGATGCGTACTAAATTCATAATGATGTCCTAATGGGTTATGTTATTTAGTTAGTCGCAACAAGTTTGCATATAGTTTATCTATCCGAAAATTTTTTTAATTATTTTTGAGATTATAGTTTCAGAAGCTAGCGGTGATGACCTAGGTCATCACCGCTTTTTTTTAGAAGCTATAAGTGATGTTACCGTAAATAAAACGGCCATCTAAGCTGTATGGCGCAAAGCCACTATAAGGGAAAATTTGGTTGAAATCGCTATAACCAATATTACTTACAGTATCTTGAGGATACTGATCAAACAGGTTATTAGCGCCTAATGCGAACTTCCACTGCTCATCAGGGCGGTAAGCCACTTCTAAGTCAGCAATCCATTTAGCATCAAGTACTTCATCACCTTCAGGTGTGCTTGATGTATCCACCACTTCACCATAACGAGTTGCTCGTAATGTAGTTTGGAAGTTTTCATAATCCCATGTTGCAGATAGGTTCCATTTATCGGCTGGTGTGCCTTTTTCAAAGCGGGTGATTTCGCGACGAGAGAAATACTCGTAGCTATCACCAAGGGCTTCTAGCTCTGCTGGATTTTCTTTAACATTCGTCACTTCGGTGTCGTTAAAGTTAACCGCTGCACTTAAGCGTAAATCACCATAGCTTTCTAAGCCTAATGAGTAAGTCGCAACAATATCAACACCTTGTGTACGTGAATCAATGGCATTAGTAAAGTAACGAACACGCTGTGTATTTACTTCGCCTGCTTCGGCTAAAATCGCTTCAACTTCTGGGCCACTTAAGTTTTCAGATAATACAATACGGTCGTCTATTTCAATGCGATATGCATCAAGGGTTAAGCTAAAACCACCTTGGGTAAAGATAAAGCCCGCAGTCATGTTGACTGATTCTTCTGCATCAAGGTCACGAGCACCCAGTGCACGCGCCGCAGGTTCATCAACAGGGAACAAACCAACTTCACTTGGAATACCATTTTCAAATACCGTGCTTACCGATTTGTAAGACGTTTGTGCAAGTGATGGCGCTCTAAATCCAGTACTAATAGCACCACGTAGAGACAATGATTCATTCACGCTGTAACGAGAAGCCAGTTTTGATGTAAAAGTACTACCAAAGTCACTGTAATCTTCAAAGCGGCCAGCGAGAACCACATTCCAGTCGCTTGTAAGGTAGGTATCAAACTCAGCAAAAATAGCGACATTATGGCGGCTTTTATCGGTTGCACTGTCAGGTGAAAAGCCTGCTAAAACTTGTGCACCACCGGCAGCAACAGGGTTGCCATCGTCATCTAATACAGTTAGGTAAGAGGCTGTTTCACCTGCTTTAATTTGGTAGTTTTCGTGACGATACTCAGCACCAATGGTGACAAACACATCATCAGGTAAACCTAAGTCTAGCGTGTTGCTAGCATCCATGTTCACTAGGTATTGCTCGTACACAAGCGCACCGTTATCAAACTCTGTTGGGCTATTTACGCCCATTGAAGTGTTTAAACTATTGCTAACACCTAAACCAAAGTCATTACGACCATAATTAGTGCTTACATCCCAAGCCCAATCATTAGTTTCGCCATTTAGACCAATCGCAAATGAGTAGTCATCTACGTCGGTATCAATTTGTGGTAAGAAACCGTCAGGATATACTTCAGGTAAGTTACGAGAGTCTTTCGCACGACGATAAAAACCACCTGAATTACCTTTACGGTTTGAGTAACTTGCAAATGAGTAAAGCGATAGTGAGTTATCAAACTCATAACCTAAGTTATAAAAAAGCGCGAAGTCTTCGATAGCGGCTTTACCAAAGCGGTGGTTATAGCGGTCAAAGTCAAATTCGCGCGAATCTAAGTTGCCATTCTCATCACGGCTATATTGCTCACGTGCATCAAAACCAGAGCGGTTTGTTGGCTCGTTATTGCGTGACTCAATCGACACGTTAATAAAACCGTTATCGCCCAGCGCAAAGCCCGCATTAGCACTTGCTGTGCGCGAAATGCCGTCGTTTACTTCACGGTCGCTGCCAGTTTCAAAGCTTAGGTTGCCTTCGCTATCAGTTGTAGTGTTTAGTAGCTGAGGAGAGCCTGCCATTTGAGTGTCGTACTCACCGTATGTGTAGCTTACACTACCGCCTTCATCGGCATCTTTTAGTACAATGTTAATTACACCAGCAATCGCGTCAGAACCATATTGCGCGGCAGCGCCATCACGCAGTACTTCTACGCGCTTAATTGCTGAGGTAGGAATATTATTTAAATCAACCGCCGTTGAGCCACGACCCACTGTGCCACCTAAATTTAATAGGGCACCCGCATGGCGGCGTTTACCGTTGACTAATACCAGTGTGTGATCAGGGGCAAGGCCACGTAATACGGCAGGTTTTGCGTGGTCAGTACCATCAGCAATGGTGGCGCTAGGGTAGTTAAAACTAGGTAATTGAGAGGCAAGTACTTGGCTAATTTCAAGCTGACCTGTGCTTGCTAAATCGCGGCTTGTTAATAAATCAACCGGAACAGTACTTTCAGATAGGCTACGTAAACTACGACGTGTGCCCGTCACTGAAATAACTTCAATATCTTTTGCTGTATTTTCAGCAGGTTGCTCAGCAGCGATTGCAGTCACTGATGCAGCAAGCGTACTTGCGATTGCAAGTTGCAAAGGTAATTTTTTGAATAATGCCATTTTTGATTCCCATCTGACTTATCTATTTTAGCGCAGTGTAAAACGCATAATGGGAACAAACAAATAACATAAAAGTATAGTATATGTGTAACTAACGCGACTTGTTAATTAGTTTTTCATGTTGTTAATTATGTGTTTACGCGCTAATGCTTATTTTATTTCTACCTTCTGTTTTTGCTCGGTATAAAGCAGTATCTGCTGCACAAATTAATGCCTCTGAAGTACGATATTGATTATTAAACTCACAGGCAATTCCTTGGCTTACACTTATTCTAAAATCACTCGGTAAACCTATATCAGTAAATGGCATGTTATTTACTTTTATTTGAATATGTTTAGCAATGGCGGCGGCCGTGTCTTTTTGACAGCGGGGTAATATAATGGCGAATTCTTCACCACCATAACGGGCTGCTAAACAATCGCGAGAAGGGAGTGATTCTGCGATTATACTTGCTACTTTTTGTAAGCATTTATCGCCTTTTACATGACCAAATCGGTCGTTGAATAATTTAAAGTAATCGATGTCGATTAATATAGTGCTAATGGCTTGGTTGGTTTGTACGCTTTCTTGCCAATGCTCTTTTAATGATTCCTCAAGAGTTAATCTATTTGCAAGGCCGGTTAAATGGTCAGTGGTAGCCTGTTTAATTAAACGATTATATTGTTCTTTATGTGATGATAAATCATGTAATACACAAATAAATAAATTTTCTGCAACGGCAATGTTTTTTGGCAGGCTCGATATACATAAATCCGCCTCAAGGGTTTTATTATCAGCGCGGTTTATTTTAACTTCGTTTGGCCCAAGACTTATCGGCGAGTCTTTATGGTCTAACCAACTGAGTAGGGTATACATGTATTTATCACGATCGGTGTCGTGTAGGTAATGTAAAATGTTTTGCCCGATTAACGCTTCTTGATTGTCACCTAAAAGCTGTGCCGCCATCGGATTTGCAAATTCAAACGTGCCTTGACCATTAATGATAAACACTCCCTCAGGAATGTTCTGAAACATTTGGGCAATCAGTGCAAGTTGCTCTGAATTGATAGACTGCGGTAGTGCGTTTTTCGCTTCTGGTTTTGCAGTGCTTGGTTGTTCATTTTTATTAGTAGACACGTTCGTTTCCTTTTTGCCGATGCAAACGATTTTGGTGTCTATAAAGTTACTTAAAAAAGTGCAAATTAACCTTCTGGTAATCTTCTGGTTTTAATTTGTTGTTTTGTAATGTAAAAAAGCTCCTAAGAAGGAGCTTTTTACGAGAGGTCTTTAGTCTTCTTTATCATTTTTTACTTGCGGGTCGGCACTTTCATAGCTTGTGCCATTGCACTCCACGATGAAAATCATACACGCAGTGCCGCTATTTTCATCAGTATCCGCTATTTCAATTGTTTGACCATTATTAGTGACTTTAAAGCTAAAGTCTTGCTCGCAATCACCCTCAAGGTTTGCAAATTTAGCACCTGTAAATTGAAAGCCAGCATCAACAGTTGCGTCATCAAGTGTATAAATACCTAGGCTGTTTCTTTCATTGACAGTACCGCCACCAGAAACTTGCTGACCGTCTTGGAAGTATGTGAATAAAGCTTCATTTTCAGTGTTAAGTGTAACATTCACTGTAAAGTTGTAAGTTTGACTTTCGCTCATTGTTATTACCTTCTAGTTGTTTTTTATAGAACAAAGTTAGTAATACCTAACTCTATTAGTTTACTTTTAATTGTGCCTACCTCACTTTCCTTGTTTAAACAGGTGTAGGCTTGAATAAGTGGGTAAGTTCTTTTTATACTTTTATCGCCGTTATTATTTTCTTCAATTGCATTAATAGCTTCTTGGCATGCTTGTTGTCTTGCTATCTTGTCTTCAGCAAGCTTTGCTTTAATTAAGTTAACCCTTATTAGAATAGAGTTGTTTTCTATTTTTTTAGTATCAGACAATCTCTCAATAAAGTCTGAGTTTCTTTCTAATTTTAATAAATGGACTTCGGCTTCACTTAAAAGATTTCTATTTATTAAATAATGAATGACACTTATTTGAATGTTTATTAAAGTTGTATTTGAAAACCCTTGATTATCAATGTAACTCAAAACATCTTTTACCCTTTCACTAGTTTTATTTTTATCTAACAGCATTAATTGGTATGCAAGCGTTCTATAAAAGGTGCGTTGAAAGTTTTGATTTTTTGGATCTTGTATTCTTGCTTGATTAATCGCATTAGTTGCTTTTTCTGCTTTTAAAAATGCCGCTCTCTTACTTGGGAAGTAGCTCAATAAAAAGCTTTGCTGCATATAAGTGTTTGCTAAATGACTTTGCAAACTTGCATCATTCGGTGACGTTTTAAGCATGTTGACTAGCTGTTGAGAAGCTTGTTCAAGCATTTCGAGTGCAGCGTTTAAATTACCGAGCCTTTCTTCTGTGGTTGCAATCCAGCTGATAGTATCTGTCTTATCGCGTAATAAATTTTTGTTATTAGGTTTAAGCTCAAGAGCTTGGTTTTTAAGTTTTAAGGATTCAGTAAAGCTTTGTTTTGCAAGTGCGTAATTAAACTGTTTTAAATACAGCGAGCCAAGTGAATTGTGTGAGTAAGATAGCTCCATAATTGAATTAAAGTCATTAGGGGCAAGCTGATACATCATTTCGCTGTAAGCCAAGTATCGTTTGAACATTGGCTCAGTCGCTAAATAATTACTTTGCTCATAAGTTAAATTACCAAGCCAGAAGGCATTGGCCCCTGCGAGCATTAGTAAATCAAGGTTGTTGGGTTGAACTTTTAGTAAAGATTCTAGGCGCGTTCGCGCATTTTCAAAGGCGGTGAGGGCTTCGTCGGTTTTGCCGCGAGAGTACGCCACTTCGCCCATGGCCTCTAAGGTTTGAGCGTATTGAAAACGGTTATTAAACTGGGCTTGTTTATCGCTAAAGTCAAACAGTGACGCTGTTTCTTCGTCTTGGTTGGTAAAATACTCAAGGGCTTTATTGCTAATACCATCAAGTAAATCCATACGTTCAACGCTTCTGAGTTTGTCGGCAAATTCACCAACCATAAAACCCAATAAACTTTCGGCCTCTTGGCGTTTTTGTTTTGCTATTTGTTCGGCGTGATAGCTGCGTACGCTCATAAATGTGGCAATAAAGGTTAAGCACACAAGTGCAGCCGCTGTTATTTGTAACACGCGTTTTTTACGTTTGGCTTTGTTGTTAGAAGCTTTAATTAACGCTTGTTCGTCACTCGATAAGCTAAACATAGGGTTTTTAACTAGGCTTTGTGCTTCTTGTAGCGGTTTGCCTTGCGCTAATAAAAAGTCGCTGTGTTTATGCTCAGTCAGCCAGCGCTCGGTAGCTAGTTGCACACGGCTTTGAATTGCTAAGCTTTGTTGGTGCTCTTGCACCCAATCTATGGCGCGTTGCCAATGGCGTAGCAGCGCTTCGTGGGCAAGGCTAAAGCAGGCTTGCTCATTTTTAAGGTGCGATACAAACAAGCGGCTGTCGACCATGGCCTGAACAAGCTTGGTCGCAGCAGGGCTGGTTAATTCGCTCCAACGCGCTGCACGGCTAGTGAGTGTTTCGCCATCTGGGCTTAAAGTGATCAGCTTAGAAAGGACTGCGGCAAGTTCAGTTTGTTGGTCTTTGGGTAATTGGCAAAATACCTGTTCGGCTTTTTTGCCGATGGCTCCTTCGATGGTGCCTAGGGCTTGGTATTCAGAAAACAATAATTCGTTGTCTGGGCTGCGCTGTAAATAAAGCTGCTGCAAGGTGTATTGCAGCATCGGCAATGCATCAGGGTTATTGGCAGTATCGTTACAAAGTTGTTCATCAAGCGGTGTGTGATGCTCTGGGTGATGTTGCCAACTTAAGTCTGCTGCAAGTGCTGGCAAACGGATCATTTGCTTAAGCTCAGAGCGAGTTGGCGCTAATAAATCAAAATGTGCGCCATTGGCTTTGCCTGCCATTAAACTTGGTTGACTCACTACTTGCGGGTAAAAGTCATTACGACAGGCACTAAAAATGATCATGCAGCCACTTGTTGCTAGGCGCTCAATAAGTGCTAACAGCTGGTTGCGCTCGTCATCGCTAAATAGCGGCGATGACAATAGCACTTCGAGCCGGTCGATAAATAAAAATAGATAGGGCGTAGTGCGCTCTGCATTTAGCGCTACAAGTGCTGCTTTACAGCGGGAAATAACCTGTTCTGGATCTGTTAATAACAATTCAGCCAACGCATCGGCGCTTATATCGCTAAGTACAGGTGCGTCGTTTATTTCTAAATCGAGCAAGGTTGAGGCTAAATCAAGCAGTAAGCGCTCTTTACTAACATCGGCAAAGTCGAGTTGGCAGTAACTGTGTACTCTAATGCCATCGTAGCCATTACTCGACATTAAAGCGGGCAATACACCTGCGTTAACTAACGACGATTTACCTGAACCACTGGCTCCCAAAATTAAGCAAAATGCGCGACCAAACTCAATTTGAGCCGACACTCGCTGTAACAAGGTGGCAATTTGTTTGTTACGACCAAAAAATACATCGGCTTGCTCTGGTGCAAACGCACTTAAGCCAACAAAGGGAGAATCACCTTGCCAACTGGTTTGGTTGGCTTTTTGTTCTTCGTTGAGTGGAAAGTTGATTTCGGCAATTACTCGATAACCGCGTTTACGAATGGTTTCTATGTAATGCGGATCGCTTGCTTTATCGTCAAAGGCTTTACGTAATTGGGTGATCACTTTATGCAGGGGGTTGTCACCCAGCGCTACATTTGGCCAGCAATGGCTGATAATTTCTTCACTTGTTAGTAGCTCACCTTGTTTTTCGCATAGCAGCAGTAATACATCCATCGCCTTGGGTTCAAGATGCTTTGTTTGCTCACCGCGTCGGATTGAGTTGGTAGCCGGGGTAACTTGCCATTCTCCAACGAAAAACAGTGCCGTATTCATAGTGTTATCTTCATTGTTATTGTTAGAAACGCAGTCCGATTGGACCGATTTTTTATAAGACTACGCGATACTTTGATTAATACAATATTATGAGATTAACAGCAAGCACCTTGCCTTTTCTGACATTAAAAAATCATATTGATGTCGTGTATATAAAACTTTTTGTAAAGTTTGTTTGACTTTTTGTGTTGCTAGATTAATCTTTAGTCAAGTTTACTTTACTTTTAAGGTGAGAATAATGAATCAAACAGGATTAACCTTTAAACAGCGTAATAAGCAGAACACGCTAAACCTCGCTAAATGGACATCAGCATGGGTGATTACTTTAGCAATTGCCTCATTTGGACCACATTTTTTATGGCAAGAGCAGGCTGTTTTTAGTGTTGTAGCAATCTTAATTAATGTCGTAGTTGGCATCATGATGATTTTATCGAACAAGCGACAACTACAAGGAATGGATGAGCTTCAGCAGCGTGTGCACCTTAATGCAATGGCCATTACTTTGGGTGCAAGCTTGGTATTTGGTTTAGCTTATTCGGTGGTGCAATCAAGCGGTTTAATAAGCTTTAAAGAAGATATATCGCACCTCGTAATCTTTATGAGCTTAACCTATTTAGTGAGTCTTTTAATGATGAATAAGCAGTTAAACGACGAGGGCGAAGAATGAAAAACCGCTTGAAAGTGCTTCGTGCTGAGCACAACTACACCCAAGCGAAACTCGCAGAGCTTTTGGATGTGTCTAGGCAAACCATTAATGCGATTGAAAAAGGTAAATTTGACCCAAGTTTGCCATTAGCATTTAAAGCCGCGCGTTTATTTAACCTGAGTATCGAAGAGATATTTCAGGATGAGTAAGTCTGATAGCGTAGGAGGCGTTTTAACGCCGAATGTTAAATCATTCAGGTTAAACGCCACTTATCCTACGCGATATAAAATCGCTGCTACATTTTTGAGAGCTTAAGGCTTACAGCTTTGTCTTTTCATCTGCATCGCACTTAACGACCACATTAAAAAGCCACCTAAGAATAGTGCCGCCGAAACATAGCCTGTTTGACTTGGCAGTGCGCCTTCGGCAATAGCCATGCCGCCAAGCCAAGGGCCAATGGCATTGGCTGTATTAAACGCACATTGCACAAGTGCGCCTATCATGGCGTGGCCTTGTGGTGATACATCCATTAATAGCGATTGGATCACAGTACCTAAACCCACGCTAAAGCCAATAAAGAAAATAACCGCATATAACAGCCAAATATTGTGGCTGGCGCTTACATAACTGGCAGCAAATACTATAGCACCAATTAGCGCTGCGCCTGTTGTTTTCAGCGGTGAGTGGTCGGCGGCTTTACCTAATACGTAGTTACCTAAAGTACAGCCAATACCAAACATGATCATGGCAATAGAGATAGTGTAAGCAGGGGTATGGGTGACTTCTAAAATAGTGTCAGCAATGTAAGTGTAAACACAAAATACACCACCAAAACCAATAATGATGATACCTAGAATGGTCCATACGAGCTTGTTCTTTAATACACTTAACTCATCGAGAATCGATGTTGGTGCGGTATTTTTTACGTTAGGTACGTATTTCACAATCAATACCAAGGCAACTAACGCAAGTACAGCGGTGCCCGCCAAACAATAACGCCAGCTAAAGTTTTGACCCACAAGGGTGACCATGGGCACGCCAACGATAGTAGCAATGGTTAAACCCATAAATACTTTTGACATAAAGCTTGCCCGTTTATCGGCAGGGGCGATATCGGCGGCTAATAAAATAGCAGCGGCGAAGTAGGCACCGTGTGGTAAACCACTTAAAAAGCGAAATAAAATAAGTTGCTCAAGTGAGTTTGCAAAAGCACTTAAACCATTGAATAAAAACATCATACTGACAAACATCAACAGTGCATTGCGCTTACGCATGTTGGCGGTTGTGATCATAAAGAGTGGGGCACCGACGACTACGCCTATTGCGTAAGCACTGATGGCATAACCACTTTGCGCTGGCGTAGACGAAAATGTTTCGCTGATCAAGGGCAACATTGGCATCATAGAAAACTCTGATAGGCCTAAAATGAATGTGCCTAAAGCCAATACTATCAGAATGGTAAACGTGCTTGCGTTGCCTTGGGGGTTGGCTACGTTAGTCATGTAATTCCTTTAAAAATAAATTTAAAAACAAAATAGATTTTTGATAATTGAAAATGCCAGTAACAAATACTTTGTTCTGGAGTAGAGATGTGTGCCCAGCGCTATTGTAATACAAATTAACGGGGTTGATACAGTACTTTTTGGAACGTTCTATATTTGTTTGCTATAAGAAAATAACCTGAACTTCTTAAGTCTTTGCTGTTCAAATTAAATACAGATGAAAAGCCAACTATACTTGGTTAATTAAATTGGTTTAAAGGAGAGCGCAATGAAAAAGATATTTGCCTGTATCGACGGTTCATGCATGACCGATGCGGTGACAGAAGCGGCTATTTGGATTTCTAAGCGCTCCAGCCATCCGATAAATTTTCTGCATGCTTTAGAGCCACCTTTGCCGCAGGGCAGTGATGATTTAACCGCAATTATTGGTTTAGGCTCGCAAACCTCATTGTTAGAGCAATTGGCAAAACTTGAACAAGAGCGCAACAAAGTAGCGTCGCAGCATGGTCAATTATTGCTTGATGAAGCAATGAAAAAAGCCGAGCATGCAGGCCTAACCGAGATTGAGCAACAGCAGCTTTCAATGAGTCTTGTTGATGCCTTACTTGAACATGAAGACAATGCCCGCGTGATGATTATTGGCCGCTCAGGTAAAGGCCATTACGATGATTTTAAAGTACTGGGCTCGCATATTGAAACGCTGATCCGTCAGGTGCATACCCCGGTTGCGATTGTGCCGCCGCAATTTCATGAGCCTACAAATTTTATGCTGGCTTATGATGGCAGCGAAAGTACCGACAAAGCGATTACACAAATTATCAATGGTGGCATTTTATCTGGCTTAGATTGCCACTTGGTGATGGTGGATAAACAAGATGGTCACAGCCAAGACAAACTTGATACCGCCTCAGCAAGGCTGGCTGAAAACGGCTTTAATGTCAGAGCGCGCATGCTCGATGGCGATGTTTACCAAGCTTTGTGGCGATATAAAAGTGACCATGCCGTTGACTTAATGGTGATGGGCGCATTTGGTCATTCTAAATGGCGGCAATTCTTTTTAGGCAGCACGACCTTAAAAATGATTGAAGATAGCCGTATTCCTTTAGTGGTGCTGCGCTAAGTTATTTACCTGTGACAGGGTGCGACAATATGTCACGTGTTCAGACTAATTAATGAGTTTTATAATCGGCGTCATTAATTATTTGCTTTGATTTTAAAAGAGTTATGAACACACAATCTTCTCGCCCTGGTTTTTTATTTTCTAAAATTGCTGCAGCACTTAGCTGTGTTTTAAGTATTTCTGCCTTTGCTGATGATTCTATTGAAGTGATAGAAGTGCAAGGTCATGCCCAAAACAACCATCAATTAGTTGGCTCTGCTGACTCATTACTGAAAGATTTAGGTGTTGATTTTTCAGCAGCCGGAGGTGTGTCTAACTTGCCGGTGATGAACGGCATGATGGGAGATAGAGTTAAAGTTTTAGTTGATGGTGCTGATGTCACAGCAGCGTGTGCTAACCAAATGAACCCGCCACTCTCTTATGTGTCGGCAAACCAAATTGCCTCTTATAGTGTTGTTGCTGGTGTATCACCGGTAAGCAGTGGCGGTGATAATATTGCTGGTGTTATCAGGGTAAATACGATTGCCCCTGAATTTAGTGATACAGACTCAGTTAACTGGCGTGCTGGCTATGTTACTGCCCAGTATAAGAGCGTTAACGACAGCCAAGCATACGCCCTAGGTGCAAGCCTTGCTAGCAAACAGTTTAGCTTGTCTTACCAAGGTAGCTTTGAAGATGCTAACAGCTATGATGATGGGCATGGTGAGCGTGTACTTGATACCTTATATCGAGTGCAAAATCATGCTTTAACAGGCGCTATTCGTGATGAGAAGCAACAGCTTGTAGTTAAACTGACGCATCAAAAGATTCCTTACCAAGGCTTTCCTAATCAATACATGGATATGACCGATAACACCAGCTATGGTTTCGTTGCTCAGTATCAACGTGAGCTTGAAAATGGTGATTTGCAGGTGCAAGTGAATGCGCATGATGTAAAACACGAAATGGGTTTTTTCAGTAATGAGAAAACCGGCATGATGCCAATGAATACCGATGCACAAGATTACAGTTATCAAATTCACTGGCGCACTGATTTATCAAAACAGTCGTCACTAATGATAGGGCAAGAATATTACGGTTATCGAATTGATGATTGGTGGCCAGCGGTTGCAGGGTCAATGATGATGGGCCCAAATGAATACGTAAACATTAATGATGGCAAACGTGACCGCCTTGCGGCATTTGCTGAGTATCAAAACCAAGTAAACCAAGCATGGTGGGTATCGGCAGGTGTTCGTGTTGAGCAAGTAACCACAGATACTGGCGAAGTGCAGGCTTATAACGAAGGTGGTATGGGCGGCATGGGTCATATGGGATCGATGATGGATATGTCAAAAACCGATGCCCAAGCTGCGATGGAGTTTAACCAATTAGACCGTAAACGTGACGACACTTTAGTTGATATTAGCTTACTTGCTCGCTATCAATTATCGAACAACGATGAGCTGCAATTTGGTTTAGCTCGTAAAAACCGCGCACCCAATTTATATGAGCGTTATAGCTGGGGTGTCGGCACGATGGCAACCACCATGATTGGTTGGTTTGGCGATGGTAACGGTTATATTGGTAACCCAGATTTAGAAGCCGAAACAGCCCACACATTAAGCTCTAGCTACACCAAATTAGCCAAAGACGATAGCTGGCAAATAACCACAAATGTTTGGTACACGCAAGTAAATGATTATATTGATGCTGAAGTTACTAAGAGTTTTAATCGCACTGACATGGCGCATACCAAGCGTAATATTCTTACCTTTACGAATCTAGATGCCACTCTTTACGGTGCAAAACTGGCAGGCTTGGTAGAGCTTTACAATACAAAGCAAGCAGGAAAGTGGCAGTTAAAAGGCTCACTAACCAGTACACATGGCGAGCGTGATGATAGCAATGAAGACTTATATCAAATTATGCCACTGCGCACTGAGCTGAGCCTAGAGCACGAATACAAAGGCTGGCAAAACGCACTGAGCTGGCAGTGGGTTGATAGTAAAACTAATGTTGATGAGCGTCGTTTAGAAAACCAAACCGACAGCTATCAGCTATTGGCTATCTCAAGTCAGAAAACGTGGCAAAATTTAACCTTTAAGTTGGCAATTACTAACTTACTTGATGAATACTACCAACAGCCACTTGGCGGTGTAAGTATTGCTAATTACAAGCAAGATATGAGCAATGGCTTTGAGCAACTTGCCGGACAAGGCCGCTCGTATAATGCCAGTGTGAGTTATAGGTTTTAGGGGAAAGCTATCAGCTTTCAGCTGTCAGTTTGAAGCTGAACGGTGTTGCTTACAGGCCTTTACCAAATGCCTTGCTCGTAGGAGGTACTTTAGTGCCGAAAATATCTTCACAAAGATAATGACGAGCCGTCAGCTTTCAGATTAAAAACCAGAGTTTCTAGTTACGAGAGTATAGTTAGCGAGTCAGGTCACGTGTCCGATAAAAATGTGAAATAAGCTGTCGTAGGCGTGAAATTTATTTCGCGCGTTATCTTTTTATATTGCGCGATATAAAATCGCGCCTACAATATCTCGCAACTCGCAACTCGCAACTCGCAACTCGCAATCATTTTATCGGCAAATATATATCCGTTTGCAGGTCACATTCATCTACCTCATGGATGAGGTTGAGGTAATGAAAAAAGCAAGGGAAGTCTCGGACCTCTTCGCCACTTTGCACCAGCCATTCACGGTATAAGTAGTAAACTGTATCGCTAATGGTGTCATGAGAACCATTATGACGTACTACTGCACAGCGTCCTGCTGGGATTTCACCATTACGCACGCCTTGCGGGTTTTCAGTAATCGGTGAGGTGATACTGCCTGCAAAGTCAAAACGAAATGCATGGTCTTCAGTCGTTGCCGGATCGCTATATGGGATCCCATAAGTATTACTCGTTTTAACGGGTGAAAAGCCTGACTCTTTGCGCCACTCAATAAATTGTGCAGCGGTATTCATAAGGGTATTTGCAGCGCCTTGGTGGGTAAGTAACGCCACAGGCTGTGCTTTAAAATCAACAATGTTTACGTTCATAGGGCAAACCTTTTTATCGGGTAATGAAAATTCAAACTGTGAGTGCCAATTAGGCCAGTTTGGTTTGCTTCTGAATTCGCTTGGAGACTGCTTAAATGTGCGCTTAAAAGCACGGCTAAATGCTTCTGGGCTATCAAATTGCGCTTCTAATGCAATATCAATAACTTTAAGTTGATGCTCAAATGCAATTCGAAATGAGGCCCGCTTTAAGCGCGCAAGTTGCGCATATTTGGTGACACTTAGGCCAACCCCCGCGACAAATAAACGATGAAAATGATATTTCGAGCAACATGCCACCTCACTCAGTGTCTCCAGTGATAAAGGTTCATCAAGATGCTGACTAATATAGTCACAGACTAGCTCAATGCGTTGTTGTTGCCTCGTTTTCATAGTTACTCGTTAATGCTTTTCAGAAGTGAGGCCAGTTTGCCATGGCCCCTAAGTCGTTACCTGATTGAAATTGCGCATTTTGCTTAACATTCACGAATTGTAGCAGCTGCTTTTAAGTCAGAGAAAGCGTTAGAAGCTCCTTGAAGAAATCAGGGTAAGATAATTGAATAAATACTTTTTTATCTAGAGCGCAGCGCTTCTTATTCTCTTTATGGGGTTTAGTATTTCTTTGTGTAGCGCGAAGCGCCTCTTAACCTCTTTGTGCAATAAGTATCTTTGATGTAGACGTGAAATTTATTTCGCGTTAAAACAAATTGCACAATGAGAAGTGAATGAGAAGTGAATGAGAAGATAATGAGGGGAAACAATTGATTACTTGTTATTTTCTCTAAAGCGCAGCGCCTCTTAACCTCTTTGTGCAAAAAAATGTCTTGAAGAAGCGTGAAGTTTATTTCGCGTGTTGCGCGATGTAAAATCGCGCCTACAATCTTACCGCTGACCGCTAGGTATTTTAACTTTCCTGCTCAGTTTCTTGCTGTGCTAATTTATCGCGTTCTGCTTTTGAGATGTATGCCGGTTTATTGCTTTTATGCAATTTTGCATTGGCGCGCTTATCTTTTTGCTTAAGTTTAGTGAAGATCTTTTTTCTGCGGTTCATGAGTCTAACAAACGAATTAATAGGGTGAGTGGCTATTGTACCTTGTTGGTATTTTTAAGCGATCTATTTTGCTTGAATTAGAGATGTTATGTCGGCGTTATAAGCGTTACAATCAAGGCGACTTTCTAAAAACCTTCTTAAACTCTGGAGCTTATCTTGAAACATTCATTACTTGCTGCATTTTTATTAAGTGCTTTCTCTAGTCAGGCAGCTGTGTCTGAGCAAAGTGAAAAGCTGGCTAACTACGCGGTAGAGCAATATCAACAAGCGCAAATTCATACCTTAGAGAATTTAGTTTCGTACCCAACAGTGAATAAAGAAGGTCTAGCGACTCCTGATAACCCTGATTTCATTGGCTTTAAGTCGTTCTTAAAAATGAAAGCGGCGCAGTTTGGTTTTGATTACCAAGATTTAGGCTACACAGTATTAATTGGCATGGGTAACCAAGCTGACAAAGTAACCATAGTAACCCATGGTGATGTGCAGCCAGCAGATGCCAGTAAATGGCAGCAAAGTCCATTTAAAATGGATAAAACCTCTGAGCCAGGAAAGCTAATAGCCCGTGGGACAGAAGATGACAAAGGTGCTATTGCGACTGCATTGCATGCAATGAAGGCGATTAAAGACAACGGCATTACTTTAAATAACCGTATTGAATTAATGGTTTACCTTGCTGAAGAATCAGATTGGGCACCACTCGAAGAGTTCATGAAAACCTATCAGCAACCTAAATATGCTGTCACTATTGATGCTTCATACCCTGTGGTTGTTGCAGAAAAAGGCTGGAGCTTAATTGCGCCGACTTTCTCAGCAACCTCAGCACAAACAGGTTTATATGTCAGTGACTTAAAAGGCGGCGCCTTTGTTAGCCAAATCCCTGAAGATGCCAGTGTGTTAGTGCATAACGCTGATGCGGCGACTGTGGCTAAATTACACGATAATGTCGCTAAGCTTAAAAACGTCAAAGTGGCGATGACTGAGCAAGCAAATGGTTTGTTAGTGAAAGTGAAGGGGATTTCAGCGCATTCTTCTGAGCCAGAAGCGGGTGAAAATGCGATTGCTCACCTTGCTGAAATCTTCAAAGGCATCGATCTTGAGAACAATAGCGATGGTCAAGCAATTGAGTTTATCAATCAGCTAATTGGTCTTGATTTATATGGCGCGCAATTCGGTGAAATCGGTTACAAGCATGACTTTATGGGTCCGATGACCGTTTCGCCAACTTTATTAAGCCGCGACGGTAACGACATTAAACTGTCGATTAATATGCGTCGTCCAGTGGGTAAACAAGAAACCGTGCTTAGGCAGCAAATTAATGAAGCGCTTAGTGCTTGGCAAACCACGAATAATGTTACGTTAAAAGACACTAAAGTGGTAATTGGTACGCCAATGCTATTAGATGGTGCGCCTCATGCAGAAGCGCTACTCGATATCTTTAAGCACTTTACCGGCGATAAAGACGCGGGCTTTGTATCAATCGGTGGTGGCACAAATGCTAAGCTATTTGATAATGCGGTGTCATTCGGTCCATCAATGCCAGGTAAAAAGTACACAGGCCACTCAGAGCATGAGTTTATTACTGAAGAGCAGTTAGCACTGAACTTAAAGATGTACACTGCAATGATGATGAAGCTAGGTAATATGTAATTCTACATACTAATAAACGCCACTTTTAAAGTGGCGTTTTTGTTTAAAACTGGTGACTCATTCCTATTTAGAATTGGGCAACAAACTTAAGGTTATAAAGTTCAGCAGAGCCGCTTTCAGTGTAATTCGCGGTTAAATAATAGCGATCGTTAATAAAGTACTTACCTTGTAAAACGAGTTCAGAGTCATCCAACCCTGCACCTATGGCATAGTGATCGCCGAAGTAGTAGCTGATCATGGCATTGCTTGCTGATTCATAAAGGCTGTCTTGGTGGCCAACATCGACGGTAATGTAATGGCTGCCGCTTAAATGATTAAAGTATCTGGCAGAGACATTCCAAACGTCGAGTTCATCATCTGTTTCTGCGCTAAAACCAAGGTAATCCTTATCGTTGATTTGGAGGTTATACTGGGCTTTTAAGCGAAAATAATCATCACCATATTCACGCACATCCCTATTTACAGAGACTTTTAAGGCATCAATAAATAAGTAGCCTATTCCTAAGGTATAGTCATCAGTATCATCAACATCGTAAATTTCACCTGTAACAAACCAATTTTTATAATAACCTTCACCAAACATGCCAAGATAATCAGTGTAATCGCTATTAAAGTAATTCACTCGGATGTTTGAATCTGTATCTAGGTAGCCATAATCATCGAGCACACCCGAGCTCTGCTGCTCCTCAAAGTAGTAATGGCTCACTAATTGGTAAGCATTAAAACTATATCTGTTATTCTCGATGTGCGTATAGTCGATACTATTGAACCATTGTTTATTTACTTGTTGTTCTGTTGCGATTGAGCAGCTTGAATAAGCAAGTGTTGCAAGAGCAATAGGGGCTAGTTGTTTAAACATACATATCCTTGTTGTATTTGGTTTTGTTTCAGAAACATAATACAACAAGCTGGTATTTACATTGTAATAAAGTGTTGTGGGTTTGTAAGAGTCGCATAACTAATCGCCATAATACTTAATTAAGCATATTGGTATGAAAAGGCCAAGCAACGCTTGGCCAAGTGTGATTAATTAAGCTTTGTGGTGAGTGATATTTCGGCATTCATCAGTTTAGAAATAGGGCAGCCCTGCTTGGTTTGCTCGCAAAGTTGCTCAAACTTTTCGGTCGAAATTTCAGTTATTTTCGCGCTGACATCAAGTGCAATGTGGCTCACTTCGAAGCCGTCATCAACTTCATCAAGGCTCACTGTTGCTTTGGTAGTTATGTCGTCAGCGACAAAGCCTGCTTCTGTTAATGCCAGCGATAGCGCCATGCTAAAACAGCTACTGTGTGCCGCTGCAACCAGTTCTTCAGGGTTAGTACCTGGCTTATCTTCAAAGCGAGTATTAAAACCAAATGGCTGTTTATCAAGCGCACCGCTTTGACTAGAAATATAGCCTTTGCCAGATTTAATATCACCAGACCAACTCGTATGTGCAGATTTTTTAATCGTCATTGTCATCTCCTTTGTAAATTTTTTCGGCTACCGTGAAAGGCTTTCAGGGTTTTGTGCCGAAAACTGTGAGTTAACGATATAAGTGCAACTTAAACGCCAATATTTCTTTTCGCTTCGCGCTTGCAACGCTCAGAGCAGTATTTAACATGCTCCCAGTCACGCTGCCACTTTTTACGCCATATAAATGGCCTGTCACAAACTGGGCAAGTTTTGCTGGGTAAATTAAGCTTTTTATGAACCATGCTGTTGCTTTTTAAGGCTTGTAATATGCTGGCGTAGTACGGCTTTTGTGCCACGCTTCACATCATCACGCTCTCGAAATGACCATAATCGCTCACGAGCATCCTTGGCAGCGCGTTCTATATCGACCATGGGCTCTGGGTAGTCCTCGCCGAGTTTAAAATTATTAAACACGGCTTCCATTGGTGGCTGTTGCCATGGCTGGTGGAGATCCTCTATGGGTAATTCTTTAAGCTCAGGGCACCAGGTTTTAATAAAAAAGCCATCAGGATCTTTGTCTTTTGATTGCTTAATTGGGTTATATAAACGAATAGTGTTAGTTCCTGTGACCGATGCTTGCATTTGGATTTGTGGGTAGTGAATACCCGGCTCAAAATCTAAAAAATAACGCGATAAAATAAAGCTGACTGATTGCCAATGGATATTCATATGATGGGTCATAAAACTCACTAACATAGCGCGCATTCGAAAGTTAATGTAACCCGTTGCTGCTAGACAGCGCATGCAAGCATCAATAATAGGAATACCTGTTTGACCTTGCTCAAAGCGCTTTAAGTGCTCTGCAACGAGTTCATCATCGCGATAAGGGTAACGCAGGTAGCCTGCATTTTGCGGTGCAAACTCCATACTGCATTGAGTTTCGAACTTTTGCATAAAATGACAATGCCAATGAAGCCTAGACTCAAAAGCATGTAATGAACGACGCCAGCTTCTTGGTTGCTTGGGGAGGTAATACTTTAATGTCTGATAAACTTGTCTCAGACTTAAATTTCCCCATGCTAAATAAGGAGAGAGCCTAGAGCATGCATACCTACTTTGTGATGGGCTGGAAATTCCTTTTTGATAACCTGCAGCACGACTTTCGATAAAACTCCTCAGGGTAGCTCTAGCAGCATGAGGTCCGCCATATTGAAAATATTTATCATGGGATACTAATTTATTTATGTAGTTCGGTATTTGATATTTTTTAGGTAGTATTGCTTTAAACTTGAGCCAGTCAGGGTTATCAAGGGATTCATTCATCACTGTGTGCCAGTGATCTTGCCAGTCACATTGTTTGGGACGAGCTCTAATTACACCGCCCAGAGGTGTTTCATTCCATGTAATTGCTCTTTTTTCAAGCCAATGCCTAACATCTTTGTCTCTGTTGTAGGTGTTTAGTAGGCCAATTTCTTGATGACTGTATACGGTCTTTATTTCAAATTCATCATTAAGTGTTTTAAATAAACTGATCATTTCTTGATTATAAATAGCAACTTGAGTCTGATACTTTTTAAGTTGTTTATTCATATCGACTAATGACTGATAAACAAAGCGCCAATGTCTTAAGCTGTAATGAGGGTCTTCAATCAGCAAAGGCTCGAAGTTATAAACTAACAAGCAAGGGAGATCAGATTGTACTGCTTTGGCAAGAGGTGTGTGATCAGAAAACCTTAAATCACGCTTGAACCACACTATATTAATTGCTTGTTTTTTTAAATTACTCATGACTATTGCTACTTTTAACTTCTGAGCAGCAATACGGGTTATAAAGCGTTTTAGATTACTAAGAGTTGAGTACAGATAATAATAAAGCGGTCATGATGACCGCTTTATTGCTTAGCTTTAAGGTATTGGCGTTTTAGATTGAAGCAGCGAAAGATTTAATCTCATTTGCCGCCGTTTCTAAGCTTTCCTCTGCGCCCGGCATCGCTAAGCCTTCAGCATAAATAAAGTTAACATCTGTCATACCCACAAAACCAAGTACATCTTTTAAGTATTTAGTTTGGGTATCCATGTCGGTGCCTTGATAGATACCACCACGCGCTGCAAGTACTACGACTTTTTTGTCTTTAATTAAACCCACAGGTCCTTGCTCAGTGTATTTAAATGTAATACCAGCACGAGCAATACGATCAATCCAAGCTTTAAATGTTGATGGAATACCAAAGTTATACATTGGCATACCAATAACGATAAGTTCGTTGTCGTTAAGTTCCGCGATTAAATCGTCAGAAATTGCAGCAAGGGCTTTTTGCTCATCGCTACGTTCGTTTGCATCAGTCATCCAAGCAGCCATTTCTGTCTGCGTTAAGTGGGCAATCGCATTGTCGCTTAAATCGCGAGTTGTTACTGAAATTTGTTGGTTGTTAGCAAGCTGCTCAACAAATTGTTGGCTAAGCTTGGTTGAATTACCTTGTTCACCATTTAAAGATGAATTTAACACAAGTACTTTTTTCATCATGTCACCTAAGAAAACTGAAGTTGTGCAGTCATTATAATTAGCAATAAATAAATTAATAATGCTATTAATCGAGTGGTTTATTCGTTTTAAACGAATGAAACTGTGCCTAAATATGCCCGCTGGTCATCTTTTGTAATTTAATGTTATTATTGTAGGAACAATAAAAATGGACTTTACTATGAAGTACTTACTGCTTACATTTTTTGCAGTGCTCAGCTTAATGCCCCGTGCTGCTGAAAACACACAACTCCCTGTAGAATCTTTTGCCTCTTTACGCGCTTTTAGCCAAGTAAAATTTTCGCCAAATGGTAAAAATTTATCGTTTATTCGAAATGTAAATGGTGAGCTGGTTTTAATGGTTTATAACCGTAAAACTAAAGAAGCTGATTCTATTATTCGTTCAGATAATCACACTATTTTCTTCGATTGGTATGAATGGGCAAATGATGAGGTACTACTTTTAGGTGCCCGCTATATTCAACGCCAATTTGGCGGCCCTAAATATACCTCTACGCGTTTATATGCATATAAAATTGGTGGTGATGGAAAGGCGAAACTGGCTATAAAGCCTAACTTTAATCGTGATGAACGCCAACCGCAATTTGGTGATCAGGTCATCAGCTTTTTACCCGATAAAAAAGATAAAATTTTAGTTCAAGGTGACTTTGATGTTGCCAATGCCCCTGGCGTGTATGAACTTGATTTAAGTACACTTCGTAAGAAAAAAATTCAGCGCTCACGCAGTAAAGTTATTGATTGGACAGCAGACCGCCAAGGTAATGTGCGTATTGCCCTTAAAATGGATGAAGACGAATTTGAATATATTCTTTATGACGAAGATCGAGATAACCGTAATACGTTATTCAAATATAAAGCATTTAGCCCTGATGTAGTGACTGTTTTGGGCTTCGATAAAGACCCTAATATTCTTTATTTCAAAGCTCTTAAAGATGGCTATGATGCGCTTTATAAAATGGACCTAACGACCATGAAGAAAGAGTTAGTGTTCAGCGATGATAATTATGACTTCGACGGTCATATTTTTTATTCTTCACTTACTGGTGAAGTAGCAGGGTTTACGCACTCTCAATTAGATGAGGGGATCCGTTACTGGGATGAAGATTTAAACAACCTTTATAATGGCTTACGCGCTGTATTGCCAGCAGATAAGTTTGATATTGATATTATTGATACCAGTAAAGAACAGCGTCAATACGTGGTTTACGTTTCAGGTGATCAAATCCCTGGTACCTATATGTTGGGTGACCGAGATTCTAACGAATTAACTGCATTTGCCTCGGCATTTCCAGATATTGATGACACAGTTTACAGCGGTAAAAAGAAAATCAGTTATAAAGCCCGTGATGGCTTAACTATTGAAGGGTATTTAACTTTGCCTGTGGGCTACAAAGAAGGTGATAAATTACCAACAATTGTGTTCCCGCATGGCGGGCCTATGGCTCGTGATTACGCTGGTTTTGACTATTGGACTGCGTTACTTGCTTATAATGGTTATGCAGTACTACAACCAAACTTTCGTGGTTCAAGTGGCTATGGGCATGAATTTGAGATGGCTGCAGTTCAAGGTTTTGGTAAAGAAATGCAAGATGATTTGCAAGATGCGGCGAATTGGCTTGTTGAAGAAGGTATCGCTAATGAAGATAAAATCTGTATTGGTGGGGCAAGTTATGGTGGTTATGCCGCATTGATGGCGGTGGTTAAGCACCCAGAAACATTCAAATGTGCAGCAAGCTTTGCTGGCGTTACTGATCTTGAGCGTATTGTTAGTAAAGCGCGTTATTTCACTAATAAAGAAATTGTGCGTAAGCAGTTTGGGACTGATGGCGACAAACTAGAAAAAGTGTCGCCTGTTAATTTTGCAAAGCAAATTAATCGTCCGGTGCTATTGGTTCATGGCTCTGATGATAATGTGGTGCCTGTTTATCATAGCCGTGAAATGGATGATGAACTTAAAGACGAAGGCAAAGATGTTACTTATATTGAGCTCGAAGATGGCGACCATTACTTATCGCACCAGCCATATAGAATTAAAACATTGAAAGCGTTTTTAGAATTCTTCGATAAGAACTTGAAAAACTAGCAGAGAAAAGGCGACCTAGGTCGCCTTTTTTAATTACTGATTCTGCGTCAATTTTATTTATAGGCTAATTCAGCGTCAATATTGCGCATTAAGTTGGTAACCCAGTTAATGTATTGGCGGTGAATCTTTTCACCATTGTAATCAAGGTTTATCGAATCTTTGTAATCAATAGAGTATTCTTGCTCGTTAAACGTAATATCAACACGTAATTGATGTTTACGAATATCAAGTTTACCTAAGATTTGACCTTCGGCATTTGAACGACATGTCCAGCCTAGTTTCATGCATGCTTTTAAAATATTGGTTTTGATACTTTCAAGGTCATGTTGGCCAGAGGCCATTTGCGGTACAGGGTTAGCGTCAAAGTTACGAATAGGCACACTGGTGCTACAAGCAGAAAGTGTAAGTAGCGTAAGAAGTGCAAAAGCTGCCTTTTTCATAGTAAATCCTTTTTATGGGAACAAAATTAGCGCGATTATGCGCTTTTTTTAAGGCAGGATCTAGACATCAGGCAAAAACCACGCACTGATAGCACCAACTAAGCCTAAGATACTGTAGAAAAAAATCAACTCAGCAGTTGTTAAATAGCTATTTAGTAAGCCGACACTACCCAGTAATAATAATATAACCCCAATCACCGTATTACTGACGGAAACATAGTCAGTACGCTTGTTACCTTCAGCCATATCAACAAGGTAGGTTTTACGCCCAAGTCGAACCCCTTGATGAGCTACTGTGAGTAAAAAATAACATAGTGGTAATAGCCAGAACTCATTGAGCGTTTGTGGGCTGAAATAAGCAACTAAATACACCGCGAAGCCATTAACAGTAACAAGCATAGCAGCAAACATTAATACTTTACGGCTCGATAAATCACTTAGTCGACCCCAAATAGGCGCAGAGACTAAACTGGCAAGCCCAGAAAGTGCCATAAACGTAGCAAGCAATGAAAAGTCGAAAGCTTGTTCACTGGCAAGGACAATATAAAAAGGTGCACTCAAAGCAGAGCATAACAACAATGCTCGCGTGACAATAAAATGTGCAAATTGCTTATCTTGATAAAGCAGTTTTAATTTTGATAAGGCATGTAATAAGCCGTTTTCAGCGCCTTCGGTTGCGCCTTTGTATTCTTGAATACGACTATAACTGAGTGCTGCAAACAACCACATCAAAGCAGCCAACATTAATGCGACATAAACCCCATTTTCATAGCCAAGGCTTTGTAGGTACCACAGACCAAGACCAAAGGTGAGCGTCGCAAACCCGGCAAAACTGGCAGCAAGACCACTAATGCTGCCGCGTTGTTGTTTAGGAATAACCTTGCCCAGTACATCTTTTGCGGCAATCGAGTTAAAGCCGCGAGCGAGGCTAAAGACAATCAAAATAGCAATGATAGCAAAACCAGCACTTGCGCCTTGTAAGGTCAAAGCACAAACTAGCATGCCAACAATACATAAAGCTTGCACAATCGCACCAATCACCCACACCCACTTTCTGACCGATAGCTGACGAATTAAACTTGCAATTGCCAGTTGTGGCAGCATTGAACCAGACTCACGGATAGGCACAAGCCATGCTATAAAACTAGTTGGTACATTAATGCTTTGTAAAAGCCAGGGCAGGGTTACTTTTGGGTTTAATAGAGCATCGGCAAATTTACTGAATAGCTGGCTAACTAATAAGGTAATAAAATTGCCGGGTACTACCTTACAAGCTGCTTCATCAATTGCCTTACAAGCACGGGCATCTTCAGTGTTACTGAGGCGTTGGTAAATGTCTTCTTTGCTGAGTTTATTCATGTGGTTTAAAGTTATAAAAAAGGGCTAGTAAAGCCCTTAAAAATCATCCTTAGAGTGACGCTCAGCTAGTTGCTCAGTTTCATCACCCCATGTTTTATTGACTCTGCGACCACGTTTTACCGCAGGGCGACGCTCAATTTGTTTCGCCCAGCGAAGAACATGGCTGTATGACTCAACATCTAAGAACTCAGCTGCATCATATAGGTTACCAAGCACTAAATTGCCATACCAAGGCCAAATCGCTATATCAGCAATCGAATATTCGCTACCTGCCATGTAGTCATGGTCGCTCAAATGACGGTTTAGTACATCTAACTGGCGTTTAACTTCCATAGTAAAGCGATCTATCGGGTACTGCATTTTGAAAGGCGCGTAACTATAAAAGTGACCGAAGCCACCGCCTAAATAGGGGGCAGAACCCATTTGCCAAAATAACCAATTACGACATTCTGTTTTACTGGCATGATCGCTTGGTATTAGAGAATCAAACTTTTCTGCCAGGTATTGTAAAATTGCGCCTGACTCAAACACGCGCGTAACGGGTGTAGTACTGTGATCCATTAAGGCTGGAATTTTTGAATTAGGGTTAACACTCACAAACCCTGAAGAGAATTGATCACCATCGCCAATTTTAATTAAAAATGCATCGTAGTCGGCTTCATCAATACCAAGCTCTAATAGCTCTTCGAGCATGATAGTCACTTTTTGGCCATTCGGTGTCGCAAGAGAGTAGAGTTGAAGATCATGTTTACCAACGGGCAAGTCTTGCTCGTGGGTCGCACCTGAGACCGGACGATTCGTCTTCGCCCATTCACCACCGTTTTCTGCATCCCATTGCCACACTTTAGGTGGCGTATAACTGTCGGTATTACTCATTGAAACTCCTAAATTGTGCTTTAATGAATGTCATTACGAGACTACCATCCTAGTTGATCAGATAGATCAAGGGAAGTACAGTTATTAATTATGAATAATAAGGAGGATGACATGAAAAAGCATGGTTTAGCTATAGGGCTTGAGCGAACAGGTACGACTTTTTATCTCACTATTAAAGTGGTGGGTAAGTTAACGCACGACGATTACAAAACCCTCACCCCTCTCATTGATAATGCAGTAGCCGCAGTCCCAGGTGCAAAAATAAGAGCCTATGTTGATATTACTGAACTAGAAGGCTGGGAGTTGCAAGCCGCTTGGGATGACTTCAAATTGGGGCTTAAACACAACAAAGAATTTTGCCGTATTGCAGTGCTTGGCAACAAAAACTGGCAACAAGTGGCAAGTAAAGTGGGCAACTGGTTTATTAGTGGCGAAGTGAAATATTTTGAAGATCCAATTATTGCCACACAGTGGTTAGACGAATAAGGAATTGTGTGATAGAAAACTATCAATTAAAGGTCGCGACGTTTAATTTATATAATTATTTAGCGCCACCTGACGCATTTTATGATTTTCAGCGAATTTATAGCGCTGAGCAATGGGCTAAAAAGCAGCGCTGGTTGGCCGATTACCTTAAAAACCAGCAGCCAGATATTATTGGCTTTCAAGAAGTGTTCAGTATTAATGAACTTAAACAGCAAGTTAACGCACAAGGTTATCCCTATTTTGCGGTAGTTGATGAACCGACTGTGATTGATGACTTTATTTATCGCGATCCGGTCGTTGCCATTGCCTCGCGGTATAAAATTGTTGATGTAAGTCAGGTTGAGGCAGAACAAGACGATGTTTTAGCTATGGGCTTGAGTGCTCGTTTTAACTTTAGCCGCAGCATTATTCGCGCAACACTTGAGGTACCTCACTTAGGACAGGTCGATTGCTATGTGGTGCACTTTAAATCAAAGCGCAGCATGCTCCATCACCAAGATGATGAAAGCCACAGCGAACAGCAAAACTTAGTTATGCAGTTAAAATCGCAAGCCCTTGGGCGCTGGGCATCAAGTATGCAGCGTGGCAGTGAAGCAGCGCTGTTACTCGTTGAAATTATTAAGCGCAGAGCGCACACCAATAACCCTGTGATTGTGATGGGGGACTTTAATAATGAGTTACACGATGGTGTGCTTAACCATTTAATCGCTGACCACCTTCGTTTTAGCGGTCATAGGCAAAATAGCCCATCTCGTTCAGAGTTCAAACTACAAGATAGTTGGCAACTCTATCAGCGCCATGTTGTCACCGAGAACGATAGAGAAGCCACCCACTATTTTGGCAGTAGCAGCTCAGTATTTGATTATATTCTGTTATCCCGTGAGTTTGATGCCGGATTTCAGGGCAGCTTTTTTGAGGTATTTGATTATCACACCTATGATCAGCATTTAATCAACCCCCAGTTTGCCTATGATGATCAGAGTACGGATCATGGTGTCGTGATGGTGACAATGAAGTTGCGAGACTAGAAGCTCTCAGCTTTCAGTTTAAAGCTTAGGGTACTTTTGTTTATCACGCTTTGCCATAATATAACCGATGAATGCGCCGCTAATTGCGCCGAATAAATGGCTTTCGAATGAAATATGAATGCGCTGCGGGAAGACACCCCAAATCAGGCCGCTGTATAACACTACAACCGCAATACTAATTAAAATGGCTTTGAATGAGCGGTGCATAATGCCATAGCAAATTAAGTAGCCCCATAAACCGTAAATAACACCACTTAGTCCAACATGAATATTGCTGCGACCAAATAGCCAAACTAATAAACCGCCAATAATTGCTGTACCGGCAAACACCAGCCAGAAACGTTTAACGCTAAATTGGCAAACTAGCCACCCGAGAATAGCAAATGGCACTAGATTACTGAAAAGATGTGCCCAACCACCATGTAAAAATGGCGCAAAAAACACCCCTGATAGGCCTGACATTTGTCGTGGCAAAATACCTAAACCGTTTAAGTTTATGCCGGGTAGGCTATTAATTATTTGCAGTACAAGGGACACAAGCATAATGCCTAAAATTGCGAATCGCTTACTACTGATAGGAGGAAGTTTGGCAACTTTTTTTTCAGTCATGATGAGAAGCTCTTAAATCAATTTGACCGAATGAGTATAACTTATTAAAAGTGAAGGTAAACACCTTGACGTACAAGGTATTTACCTAAGGTTTAGGGCTAACCTAATTTGGTAAGCAGTTTTTTCGCAGCAAGCTCAGAACTTGCTGGGTTTTGCCCTGTGATTAAAAGGCCATCTTCAATGGCTAGTACACCCCAATCATCGGTTTTTTGATATTGCCCGCCTTGCTTTTTGAGCTCATCTTCAACCAATAATGGTACGACATTGGTAAGCTGTACGGCATCTTCTTCAGAGTTACTAAAGCCTGTGACTTTTTTATCAAATACTACAGATTTACCAGCTGAATTTTTCGCATTAAGCAGTACTGCACTGGCGTGACACACGGCACCCACTGGCTTGTCTGAGTTAAGAAATTGCTCAATTAAGTTAATCGAATCTTGGTTATCAACTAAATCCCATAAAGGGCCGTGGCCACCTGGGTAGAAAACGGCATCAAAATCACCGGCTTTTACTTCATTTAATGGTTTAGTATTTGCCATTAATGTTTGTGCTGCGCTGTCTTGTTCAAAGCGTTTAGTCGCATCAGTTGCAGCATCAGGCGCTGCGCTATTTGGATCAACTGGTGGTTGGCCACCTTTAACAGATGCTAAAGTTACCTCTGCCCCGGCATCAATAAAGGCGTAGTAGGGGGCTGCAAACTCTTCCACCCAAAAGCCTGTTTTATGGCCGGTATCGCCAAGCTCATCATGAGAAGTAAGTACCATTAAAATTTTCTTAGCTGACATAGTGAATCCCTTTTTGCTTATTAAATATCGTTAATAACACTATAGGGGCGAAAATAGAGTTAAACAACGCAGATAAATTTGACTTCATTGGTTTAATAATTGATACAATGATTCAGGTTAGATTAGGAGTCTGTATGAAAGTATCGTTCGAGCAATTAAAAAGCATGGTGGTGTTTGCCCATATTGTGCAGCAAGGCAGCTTAACTAAAGCAGCTCAACAACTAGGTTTATCAAGGGCTGTTGTCAGCTACCACTTAAAGAAATTAGAGCAACAACTAAAGCTTACGTTACTTAATCGCTCAACGCGTACCATGACCCTTACCGAAGCGGGTATAGCTTATTATGAACGTTGTCAGGCTATCACCGAGCACGCTGAGGCTGCTAACTTACATCTTGAGAACTTAAAGAGTGAACCGGTTGGGGTTATTAAGCTAAGTTGTCCGGTAAATGTTGGTTTGCAGCTTGTGGTACCTGCACTTGCTCAGTTTAGGTGTTTGTATCCGAAAATTGATATCGATTTACAGCTCAGTGACGATGTGGTTGATATCATCAAAGAGGGCTATGACTTAGCGATTAGAGGCGTAGCCCTTGAAAGCTCAAACTTACAAGCGACTAAACTAGCAAGTATGGCGACCTGCTTATGCGGCTCAGTCGATTACTTTACAAAATACCCTATACCAAAGAGCATTGCCGATTTAGCAGAGCATACATGGGTGGTGTATCAACCAAGTAGTGCTGTTGTCACGCTCGAAAAAGATAAACGCCGCTTTGAGGTGGCTGTTAGTGGTGGCATAAGTACAAATAACGCTGCTGCGCGAACTGCCTTTGTTGAAGCTGGGCATGGTTTAGCGAAGATCCCTGTTTATGATGCATTGCCAAGGATCAAAGCGGGATTACTACGCACAATATTAGATGATTACAAGACTGCTGATATTGAGCTTTATGGGGTGTTCCCGCCAGGAGCAGCGGGAAGCAAAAAATTGCGTGTATTATTAGATTACCTAAAGGATTATTTTACTAATCAAGTTGCCACACTGACGGTTTAAATAAGCGTTCGATTAAATAAAGCAACGGCTTGTTGATACATAGTTATTGCAAGAGCTGGATCGTATCGCTCACCTTCATCACGCATAAAGGCATGTTGTGCGTTAACTTCTTGCCACTGGTAATTAATTCCTGTTGCAACAGCTTGTTGGTAAATTTTAAGGCGGCCTTCCTTTGGTACATGTGGATCTTGCTTGCCCCAAATAAAGTGAATCTCACCTTGGATATCTGCCATGCGCTCAAATGAGTTATTCCCCTTTTGTGCTGGTAAGGTATCGCTGTGTATATCTGTCGCATATAAACAAAAAGCGGCCTTGATATTTGGGTTTAAAGCAGCACGGTACGCAAGGTGACCACCAATACATACGCCCATAGCACCAACATTTCCCGTGCAGTAATCTTGCTGAGCCGCAAATGCAATTAAAGCTTCAGTATCTGAGTCATGACTCTCAAGAGGCTTAGCCCATTTGTCGGCGTTGCCTTTATCTTTACCTGCATCATCATAGGCGAGTACCGTCCCAATAGGATTTAACTCATGAAAAACTTCTGGCACTAACACAACAAAACCATGACCAGCAAGTATTGCCGCAGAGCGCGCAATCGGTGCTGTTTCTTGGAAAATCTCAGAATAGAAAATAACACACGGGTATTTACCTTCTTCTACAGGGCGATAAATACTGGTGCGCATTGCGCCTGTTTTAGTCGCTATGTCGTGGCTATGGTGCTGAATAATCATGTTAATCCTTGTAAAAAACGGTTTAGTTAATAATACCTCAGCCCCACCTTTTGGACGAGCAAAAGCCCTTGAAATTTATTGATGCTCAGCTAGCAGGGTACTGCATACAGCTTGCGTAATAAGTGAGAGTAGCAGGCCAGTCTGAGAAAATAGCCATCACACCCACTTGCTTAGCAAGAACATCTATCACATTCATCATTTGCCCATCTTGTTTAATTACGCTGGCAATCGACTGATAATAATAACCACCGCCATTATTTAATGGCCCAGAGCGCTCCAAACTCCATGTAATAATGTTCAGCCCGGCTTGTTTAGCTTTAATTGCATAAAGCGAGGGCACGATTTTACCTGATTCATCAAGGCTCAAAAGCATCCACATTGGTGGTGCGATAATGCGTATTCCGTCGTTATATAGAGTCTGCATTGAAGGCTGCCAAGTTGTTTCATCCATGGCATCAAAGTGTGCTTGCTCATCTCGGCCATCAAGGTAAATACTGTTGTTTGCAAATTCTGGATGATTGTTTAGCCAATACTTCACATCTTCAAGGTTAAATGATTGTGGATAAACATCTTGGCTATTCACCCCTAAGGCCTGATACTCATCAAGCATTTTTTGTGCATAATCTTGCTGGCTAAAACCGTTAAATGGCATGCTGACTTCTGGGCTTTTTAGCTCGGGTGTCATTTTTACACCCAGTGATTTGAATAACTCAATACTTTGCTGGTGGGTCATTACGGTACCACTGTTTGCGTATAAATCAGTGCGCCAGTTTGGTGTTCCTTGCAAATACTCTGCGACCGTTTTGGCATTTGGGTTGGAGCCATCCATTTTAGCTTTTAAGGTTAAAAATTCAGCTTCAGTGATATCGCTGGTGCAGCATTTAGCCTGAGCTGGTTGGCCGTCTTTGGCCGGGGTAAAAGGTTGGCTGCATTTTGCTGCCAGCTCAGGAATCGCTAAAATGTTGGTAGTGGTGTGTAAATCACACTGTGAATGACGGCACACGAGTTGTTTGTCTTTAGTAAAGGCAACGTCACATTCAAGTACGCCAGCGCCCATTCTCGCAGCGGCTAAATATGACTCTTTACTATGCTCAGGAAACTGCATGGGTGCGCCGCGATGACCAATTACAAAGTCAGTTTTGTAAAAAGGGCCATTGCCACATGTCGCAAGTTGCTGCTTTAAGGGCCCATCTGCCATATTGTCGATTAAATAATAAGGCCGCGCGCCAACTTGAACAGCCTGCTCCACAGGCAGACTCTTACAGCCTTGAATAACGAAAACTAAACAACATAAAACCAGTGCGCGCATATCAGCATTCCTCTAATCGAATAGAGTTTAGCCTATCATGTCTGCGTGGCAGTTTTATTAAGTTTCTGATTTATAATAAGTGCTAATAAGATAATCGCTGCGCCGATGGCAAGCTTGATGATATCGGCATCACGATTCCAAATCACAATGTTAACGATGATCCCAGCTGGGATCAGTAGGTTATTCATTACAGCCAAGGCACCTACATTGACAATAGTCGCGCCCTTATTCCACGCGAAATAACCAAGCCCTGAAGCAATCGTGCCTAAGTAAATTAACACGCCCCATTGCGTCGTTGTGGTGGGTAGCTTACTAGTATTGCCAAATAAACCGTAACAAATCAGTGCGACAATTAACGCGCCAATAAAGAACCAAGCAAACACCCGAGAGTGAGGTAATTGCTCATCTTGCATTAAACGTTTGTAGGTTACTTGCCCGGTAGCAAAGCAAATATTGGCTGCCTGCACCATTAACATACCAATGAGGTAGTTCTCATCAACCCCTTCGTAACGAATAGCGACGGCGCCCAAAATAGCTAGCATTGCGGCGAATAAAAACTTGGCATTAAAACGCTTTTCAAGCAAATCGTTTAACAAAGTGATGTAAAGTGGCGTCATTACCGTGAATAGCAGTACCTCGGGCACACTGAGGTACAAAAACGAATGGTAGTAGAAGCTGTACATCACACCAAGTTGTACCGCGCCTATTGCCATGAGCTTGAGTGCTAGGGCCTTAGGGGTCTTACGCCATTGTAAAAATGGTAAAAATACGCAAGTTGCCAAGCCAATTCGCATTAACACACTAAACCATGCATCCACTTGGCCTGCTAAATAAACGCCAATAAGACTAAACGAAAAGGCCCAAAGCAGGGTAACAGCAAATAAGTAGGTCATGTTTGATTAATTTGTAATTTTAAAAATTGCACTATAACAAAAAGCCCGCGTTAATTGCGGGCTTTCATCATTTTGCGAATAATTTTAGGTTATTCAACCAAACCTCGACGCTTTAATAACGCATCTGTTGTTGGTTTTTGACCACGGAACTCAATGTAGCTTTGCATTAAGTCGCGGCTGTTACCTTTTGATAAAATCTCTTTACGGAAATTATCACCGTTTTCACGTGTTAAACCACCTTCTTCAGTCATGTGTGCAAACGCATCAGCTGCGAACACTTCAGTCCAAAGATAAGCGTAGTACCCTGCAGAGTAACCGCCGGCAAATGTGTGGCTAAAGTAGCAAGACTTATAACGAGGTGGTACCGGGTAGTAAGCAATACCGTGCTTGTCTAACGCATCATGTTCAAACTTTTGTACGTCTGTAATGTCAGCATCAACACCAAATGAGTGCCATTCCATATCAAGTAGTGCCGCGGCTAAATATTCAGTTGTATCGAAGCCTTGGTTGAACTTTTGTGATTCTAGTACTTTTGCAAGTAACGCTTTTGGAATCGGTTCACCTGTTTTGTAGTGCTTGGCATAGTTTGCAAGTACTGTGGGTTCAATATTCCAGTCTTCATTTGCTTGTGAAGGGAATTCAACGAAATCGCGTGCTGTTGCTGTGCCCGCTAAACTTGGGTATTTTACATTAGAGAATAGACCATGTGCAGCATGACCAAACTCATGGAACATCGTAGTTACTTCAGAGAAAGTCATCAATGTTGGCTGACCTTCAGCTGGCTTAGGAATATTCTGTGCATTGTAGATCACAGGCATGGTGTCTTTTAGACCGCTTTGGCTAACATAGGCACTCATCCACGCACCACCACGTTTACCTTCACGTGCATAAGGGTCCATGTAGAATAGGCCGATAGCGCTGCCATCTTCGTTAAATACTTCAAACACCATTACGTCTTCGTGATAAACAGGTAGGTCTTTACGCTCTTTAAAGGTAATACCGTAAAGTTTATTCATCGCAAAAAATAGGCCGTCGTGGATCACTGACTGCATTTCAAAGTAAGGCTTAACTAAAGCTGGGTCTAAGTCGTACTTCTCTTGGCGAACTTTTTCAGCGTAAAACGCCCAGTCCCAAGGCTGTAGTGCAAAAGTTTCACCTGACTTTTTGATAACTTGTTGGATTTGCTCTGCTTCTGCTTCTGCTTTAGCAACCGCTTTCGGTGCTAAGTCATCAAGAATGCCGTAAACATTTTCAGTTGTTTGCGCCATACGATTAGTCATTACATACGAAGCCCAATCTTTATAACCAAGTAATGCGGCTTTTTCCGCACGTAGCTTAGTTTCTTTAATGATGATAGGGCCGTTTGTTGCTTGGGCGCGCGTTGAAGAGGTAGTCCAAATCTTTTCACGTAACTTACGGTTTTCAAGGCTTTGTAAGATAGGTTGGCGAGTCGTGTTCACAAGGGTGATCATGTAACCTTCTTTACCTGCTTTTTTTGCAGCGGCAGCTAGGCTTGCGATTTCACCTTCAGATAAACCTGCTAATTCACTTTTATCTTTAACTAAAATTACATCTTCTTTGAATGATTTTAAGATGTTTTGTGAAAACTCAGTTGAAAGCTTGGCAAGTTCTGCATTGATTTCACGCATTTTTGCTTTTTCAGCTTCAGTTAGTTTTGCACCCGCGTTAACGAACTTTTTGTAGTAGTAATCAACAAGGCGTTGATCTTCAGCATTTAAAGATGCTTTGTTGTCGTAAATGCTTTGTACGCGAGCAAATAAAGCTTTGTTTAAGTAAATGTCATCAGTGTGAGCTGACATAATCGGCGCCATTTTCGCGGCGATACGTTGGTACTCACTGTCAGAGATTAAACCTGATAAGTTAAAGAATGCCGCAGAAGTACGGTCTAATAACTCACCAGAAAACTCCATTGCAACAAGGGTATTTTCGAATGTTGCAGGCTCTGGGTTGTTTGCAATCTTTGCAATTTCAGCTTTTTGCTGTGCGATGCCTGCTTCAAACGCTGGCTCGTAATCTTTGGTTGAAATTTTATCAAACTCAGGGGCCATGTATTGTAAAGGGCTTGGCTTGAAAAGAACGTTTGCAACATTGGCTGTTTGTGTTTCAGCGGCAGTTTCAACTTGAGTTTGAGTGTCAGCTTGCTGTGAACTACAAGCAGATAATAAAAACACACTAGCAATTGTAGTTGCTACTAAGGTCTTACGCATGAGAGCTCCAAAAATGTGGATAAATCTTTTCTAACTTATCAAATTTTTGGCTAGAAACAATCAAGTTTGTCGTTTTATTGGGGAATTTGAACGCAAATAATGACAATGAAGGGATAAAGGTGTGTAAAAAGCCATCAATTGTTTATTAATGGCTCACTTAAGTAAAAAGTGGCACTAGCTGCCAATTTAAATCTTGTTGGTAATACATCACCATAGGTTAGTTGTAACCCAACACAAACTTTTTCTCTGAGCCAAAGCTTTCTGGCATGGCGTTGCCAAACTCTTTGTTTATTAAATTCAGTGAGTGCTCTTGCTCAGCAAGTAAGTTTAAGATGCGGTTACGGTACTCTAAACTTGATTCAAATAAGTTTAGATCAACCAAAGGTTGTAAAGTGGCAAGTTTTTGTGTGAGTGTCATTTGTGACATTGTGCTCTCCTCGTGCTATTCAAAGCCTGTGAAACCTCAAGCTCTCTCTATGTATATAGCAGCTGTAGACTAAAATAGTTAATAATTAGCGCATATTGCGCATAAAGAACTTAGTATTTACCAAGTTTTCACCTATTATGCCGTGCTAAACTTAGTCACAACTGAACCAAACTGATTTTTACTAGGAATGTTAATTTATGACCCTTGCTGATCTGCAATCTGCACTATCGTTTGTTTTGTTCACCTACAATGATGTGCAAATTACTGTGCTTAAAGTAATTCAAGTCCCTTTGGCGCTGTTTTTAATGTGGTTTGTGGTCACCTGGATTGGTCGATTAATTAAAAAAGCGTTACTGGCAAAAAACTTAGGTCCTGACACGGTTCATCTATTCACCCGCATTTACCTGGTCGTTACCATAGCCGTTCTCGTTTTTACTTCGCTGGAAGTACTTAATATTCCTCTAACAGCTTTTGCATTTGTTTCTGGTGCAATTGCAATAGGCGTCGGATTTGGTGCGCAAAACATTATCAACAATTTTATCAGTGGTTGGATACTAATGTGGGAACGACCAATCCGTATTGGCGACTTTTTAGAAGTGGGCAATGCAAAAGGAGTCGTCGAGACAATTAATACTCGTTCAACTCGTATCCGCCGTAATGATGGCGTGCATATGCTTGTACCAAATAGTCACTTATTAGAGAACACGGTGACAAACTGGACATTGATTGACCGTAATGCACGTTCTTTTGTGAACGTTGGTGTTGCTTATGGTTCAGATGTTGTGTTGGTTGAGAAGCTAATGAAACAAATTCTTGATGAGCATCCAGCTATTTTAAAAACGCCAGCATCGTCAGTGTTATTTGATGACTTTGCCGATAGTTCTCTAACCTTTAGCGCTATTTTCTGGGTGTGTGCTGAATCAGAAGCGCCGCTTCGTCAAGTGCGAAGTGAGCTGCGTTTTAGCATTTATAAACTATTTGCAGAAAATAACATTACCATTGCTTTCCCTCAGAGAGATATTCATATCGATGGCGAGATAGCGTTAACGAGACGCAACAGCCAAAAATAAAAAAAGCGGCTCAGCCGCTTTTTTGTTATCGAAAGAATGAATAGTAACAATGAAACTAAGTAAACATAGGGTGGACAATTCCGTTAGTCCATAAAATAGCCGTCGCAGCTAAAATAATTACCAGTAATATTAGCCCACAAGTGACTACTGAACTGGCATAAATGAAGCCTCGCTCTTCAGGAATGTGCATTAAAATTGGCACTCCAGTGTAAAGCAAGTAAACAGAGTAAGCTAAAGCAACAAGACCAACACATACCACAAACCATAGCTCAGGTAAAAATGCGGCAAATGAAGACATAAACACCGGCGTTGCTGTGTAAGCTGCAAGCTCTAGAGTTTGTGTAAACGTAGGTTTTGCACCAAAGGTCACAGCCATCCAATGTGCTAAATAAGCAAGAGCAAAAACGCCCGCAATCAGTGCAAAGTACATCGCAACTGCGATAAGTAATGCACTATCATGGGTGAGGTATACTGCCTCACCTGAACCGATACTCCAGCCCAAATAAACTGATGAATAGTAGCCCATAATAGAAGGGATACAGGCAATTAATAATATATGCGATAAGCTATAGCGCAAGCTTTCGTGACGGTTATCAATTGTCTGCCATTCTTCGAGTGGGTGAGCGTACAAGCCCCATAAGTGGTTTAGAATCATAATTATTGCCCCTGTAAAAAAGGAATATGAGCTGTTTTATTTTTGTACAGCTTTGATTAAGTTATGGTTCAGTAATTAAGTCTTGTCAAGAAGCTGAAATAGACGAAATAGTCGATTAAATGTAACTCTTTAGTGCATATAGAAAATTACTTTGCACTGATGTGGGTCATGGAATGCGGACTTATTTATGTGGTAAAATCAAACCAAGATTTTTGATGAGAAGTTATTCTGTGCCTTATTCTGATTTGTTAGCACCCATTCATTCTTTTCTAAAGTGTGAAACACCCGATGAGTGGATTGCTGCGGCAACTAAAAAAGAAAACTTAGATATAGTTCTAATTGACCACTTAATTTGTGAATTAAAGGCCGCGCAAAGTGCGATGTTTTTAATTCGTAAGTACGCGGTTGATAAGCAAAGTAGTGACGCTTTACTTGAGTGGCTAAAACCATTTGAGACGCTTATTTATAAGCGAGAAGGGGATTGGCGTGAGCTTGCAGATAAAAACAAGCTAACTAAATCAATGATTCCAAAATCGAACTCACCTTATGGGCAAGACCTCATCGATAAAATGGTTATGTTGATTAAAGAAGAGCTGCATCACTTTTATCAAGTACTTGAGATCATGGATGAGTACGGTGTTGAATATAAAAGTATTACCCCATGTCGTTATGCAAAAGGTATGCTGCGCCATGTAAAAACTTACGAGCCAGATGCTTTAGTTGATAAGTTAATTATTGGTGCCTATATCGAAGCCCGCTCATGTGAGCGCTTTGCTAAATTAGCGCCACATGTAGATAAGCGTTTAGGTGATTTTTATATTTCACTACTGCGCTCTGAAGCCCGCCATTACCAAGACTATTTAACCCTTGCTCAAGAAATCAGTGAATTTGATATTACAGAGCGTGTTGAATTTTTTGGTCAGCTTGAAGCCGATCTTATTTCAACCCCAGATGAAGATTTTAAGTTCCATAGCGGTGTGCCTGCGTAAAAATAACCAAGAGCGCTTTCTTGGCGCTCTTTTGCTTCATCCTACCTTATACAATCCGTTTTCTTAATAATTAAGCCTTATCCTTGTCGTAGTTTATAATTTTTATTACTTTTCCGAGACTTACTTATTTTTATCTTCAGGGAAATATTTGTACCTTTAAATATTTTGTACTACGTTTGACCTAGATATCTATTAATGTTCGTAAAATAGAATCATAAGTTGTCAAAAGGAGACGTTATGCGTGATTCTAATGAGTTTTTCGAGTTTAAAGAGAGTGCTTCTGAACAAACGCATACTCAAAAAAAATGGAAAATATTAACGGTTGAAGACGACCTAAACTATCAACAAGCATTATTAAATAGTTTTAATGCTATATCTTTCGATGACAATCAGTCACTGGAGGTACTGACCGCGAATTCAGTGTCAGAGGCATCATCTGTATTATCCCGACATAAAGACATCGCTATTGTATTTCTTGATGTGGTGATGGAAGAAGATGATTCAGGCCTACGGCTTGTGAATACCATTCGCCATGTATTAGGTAACAACGATATACGCATAGTGCTATTAACAGGGCAGCCAAGCTTTGCCCCTGAACCACAAGTCATGCAATCGCTTGACATCGACGAGTATTGGAATAAGTCAGACATGACGGTAGATAAGCTTAAATCTATCGTTAGTAGCCACCTTCGTACTTATCAATACATTTCGCAAATCTCAAATGCTAAACAAGGGCTTCAGCTAGTACTCGATGCAGCAAGAAGCATTAATAGTAAACACGATATACGTGCGTTTTCCCATGCGGTGCTAGATGAGATAGGTAAAATTTTGCACCTATCTAAGGGAGGCGGCGTGTTATGTGTTGGTAATGAAAAGCACTTTGATAAACATCCTAAAGTTCTTACTAGTATCGGCTGCTTTAGGGGGCTTGATGGTAAAGACCTCAGCACAGATTTGCTCAGTGAAGAAGCACAACAATCCTATATTTTAGCCAGAGAAAAAAAAGAACACGTTTTCTCTGAGCATTATAGTGTTTTTTACTTTGATACCAGTGATGTTGATATTAGCTTCTACATCACGATTGTAAAATCAGATACGCCAATTGATGAGCATAATGTATTTTTACTCAAAGTTTTTAGTGAAAATGTCAGTACGGGCTTTTCGAATATCGCACTGATGAACCGCCTTACTGAGCTTGCATATACCGACATAACGCTAAATATACCCAATAGAAACTGGTTACAGCGCGAAATCGATAATATGAACAAATACGAACAGTCTGAAACTCAGCTAGTGGTATTTGAGATACTCCAGTTTGACGAAAAGTCTTTTCGGTTTGGTCATGAATTTTGTAAAAAAACACATCTCAAAATGCTCGAGAATATTTTGCAAGCATTGGCGCCGTATCACCCTCGTATTGCCGTATTTAAAAGTGATAGTTTAGGTGTTTTAGTTTCAAGTCATGCATTTGAAGATGAGAGTATTGTTGACTCTTTAAAACGTCAATCTTTTGAAATTGATGGAGTAAGGCAGTTTTTAGATGTGCGTATTTTAGTTATGCAACTAATCGCCTTTGAACAACATAATGCTGAGCAAATTTTTAACCTTGCAGAATCCACCCTTAACGAAGAAAACACACAGAGAGCTGAACTTCTTTATTATACATTAGACAATACTAAAGCTATTACACGGCGCTATGAATTGATGCAAGAGTTGCGCACCGCAATTCGTAGCAAAGAGCTCCAAGTAGCGCTACAACCCAAGGTTAATTTAACCACAAATGAAGTGGTTGGTTTTGAAGCACTGGCGCGATGGCAAAGAGACGATGGAACATTTGTTAGGCCCGATGAGTTTATCGAACTTGCCGAAACTGCGGGACTTATTAGTGAGTTGGATAAGCTTATTTTCGATAAGATAATGCAAACGATTAAGCAATTTGCAGAGCAGGGCATTAGCCTGCCAATTGCGTTTAATGCATCTACGTTTGATTTGTTAGCCGATGATTACTTTGTTGAGATTGCCGCACGCATTGAAGAGTATGATATATCGCCTTCGTTATTAGAGCTTGAAGTAACAGAGACTCAAGCGATTTTTGACTATGAAAAAATTAACGCATGCTTATGTCGTTTTGCGGGGTTAGGTATAAAAATTAGTATTGATGATTTTGGTACTGGCTATTCGTCGCTTGCCCATATTAGTGAAATACCTGCGCAAATAATAAAAATAGATCGCTGTTTTGTGACTAACATCCAAGAGTCAAAATCCAACCAACACATTATCGAAATGATTATGTTGTTGGCAGATAAATTTGGCTTTGAAGTAACGGCAGAGGGCATTGAAACAGAAGCCGAGCATAACTGGCTTATTGAAGCTGGGTGTAACATAGGGCAGGGCTACTATTATGCAAAACCCATGTTTTATGATGATGCATTGCAATGGCTAAAGGGCAGGTCTAAATAACTAGTATGGTAGAAGTAACAAGCCAATATAAGTCACTGAAAAAGAGTCTGATTTTTAAATTTATGGTCATGGCTGCTGTTAGCTTATTATTAAGCTTGATGGTTTATGTAATTCAATATCAAATACAAAAAAGTAGTGTCACGCTTTTGCAAGATAACACCTTACTTGCCGCTCACAACACCTTAAGCCGTGAGCTTGGTGATGTACGTAAAGTGGTTCAGTTGCTGGTAGCCGATGACATATTAAAGCAAAGTGATGAAATCGCATTACTTGAGGAACAGATACAAATCCATTTTGTGAACTTTGGTTTAGCAGCAGAAAACATTTCGCAAATACGTTGGTTAGATAGAAAAGGCCAAGAAAAGGTTCGGGTTAACTTTAAAACAGGGCAAGCAGAGCTAGTACCAAAACAACAGTTACAAAATAAAAGTAGCCGTTATTATTTTACCGAGGGAATGGAGCACAGTCAGGGTGAAGTTTATATCTCCCCAATAGATTTAAATGTAGAGCGCGGGGCTGTTGTTACACCCCATGAGCCGACATTGCGAGCATCTTATCGAACCACAAGCGATAACTTTGTATTAGATGGGCTAGTGGTTGTCAACTTTGACTTATCGAAAACCTTACAGCAAATAAAGTCACTCAGTACCTTACAAGCACAAATACAATTAATTAATGGTGAAGGTTATTGGTTATTACACCCTCAGAAAGAAAAAGAGTGGGGGTTCATGCGAGAAAAATCAATGCTGACATTAGGTAATGAAGATAGCCAATTATGGCAAGCAATTACCCAGCTGCCTAAATCTCAGGAGCTTATTGCATCACATAGTCATGCAACTAGCTTTTTAAAAATGAATTTAGGCAATAAAAACGCAGCTGGCACAAACGATATTGTTGTCCTAGTAGAGGCTGATGATTCGGTGCAAAACGAGATTATTTTACGATCTTTTATTATAGCGTTAGCTTGTGCTGTTACCTTAATATCAATTTCTGGTTTGTATCTGAAACGTAGTTATCGAGATCAGCGTAAAATTATAAAAGCCAGATCACACCTAGAGCAAGAGCAGCAAGAACTGTTAGCTGCCAATACCAAATTACAACGTTATATAAAGCAGCAACATCAATTACAAGGTGAGCTTATTGAAGCGCAAAGGTTGTCATCACTTGGTTTAATGGTGGCAGGTGTAGCTCATGAAATGAATACGCCACTCGGTGGTGCTGCAATTTCATTATCGAATGCGCAATTAATTAATCAACAACTCAAAGATAAAATAGATGAAGGCTTCACTAAGCAGTTCTTAGAGTCTAGCGTTGAAAAAATTGACGACAACCTATTGATATCAAGGGTTAATTTAGATAAAGCTATCTCTCATGTTAAAAGCTTTAAGGAAATGGCACATGACCGCTCAAATGATCAGCTCGTTAGTTTTAATATCGAAAAAGTCATCAGTGATCTATTACTTGGTTTAAAGTCTCGCTTTAAAGCCTCACAAGTAACAATAGAAACTTACATCGATGTCAAAAAAGATATCACGAGTCGTCCTGGAGTTATCTCGCAGGTTATCGAGAGTTTAATCGTTAATGCAGTTTCTCACGCTTTTAACGAGCTTGATGACAAACTGATTCAATTACATGTTTATTTAAATCAACAAGGTGACGTTTGTATTACTATTTCTGATAATGGCTGTGGTATTGATGACTCATTACGTAGCAACTTATTTGATCCCTTTGTTACAACATCTCGAAAGCATGGCCACACAGGGTTAGGTTTGTACCTTGTACATGAGTGGGTTACGAGTGTTCTAAACGGAAAAATCCAGCTAGTTGCAAATACTGACTTACCTGAGGGTATAGCAACGAAGTTTAAAATCACTTTGCCAATCGTGCAGAAGAGCACGATTAGTTAGAGTAGGCTTGCTCGTATAGTTGCGTAATATGACTCATTTCACTTTCATTCAGCTCATATCGCTCCAGTATCTCTAAAAGTTTACCAGACGCCATAATCGCTTTTAGGCCTAAATATAAACTTTGTTGAAAAAGCTCCCCTTGAGGGTGTTTTTTTTCGGTGATTACATGCAATTGTTGAGTTGCAAGGTAAGGAGTGATTATTTCTAACTCTGTTGGCTTTGCTTGCTTTAAGCGTTCGCTATTCTCGAGCCAATACAAGGCAACTTCTTTAGTGCCTGCTACTAAATCAACACGACCATGCTTCAATAATAATAAGCTTTCAATTAAGCTTCCTGTTGTTGTCACACTCAATTCTGGGTGATGTTCAAACTCTTCACTAACTACATAGTCTTCACCTTTACTAATTGTATAAGGCTTTAATGAATATAGTGAACCTGTGTAGGTTACTTTGTTATCAACACGCTTGAATAAAACGGTATGTGCAGTTGCCAAGGATTGCGAATATGTAAAATTTCTTGCACGTTGCTCGGTATAAAATGCCCCCAGCACCGCTACTCGTTTATGGCGCTTTGCGAGTTTTAATGCCCGAGCCCAATGGGTGTGTTCAATGGTGGCTTTTTGTTTTTGGGTTTTAAGCGCTGCAATTATAACTTCGTGAAGCCAGCCAGGCTTACTTGAGTTATCAATAAAATAAGGAGGATAAGGCTCTGTTACCAATTGCCAAGTTTGACAATTGATTGAAAAACTAAATAGTAAACAGCAAAAAAAAAGGCTCAACCGACTAATCATAGATAATGCGTTTTTTACAATAATAGTTAAAGCATAGTTAAAATGTCAGCGATTTAAAGGGAGTGTGGACTAGTTTTTGTTGCTCGGGCGTAACTCTTAAATATGAACCTTGCTCATACCAGTCACCTAAGACGGTGCGCGTCAAAGTTTTATCGGCTAGATTATAATGGTGCACATTTGGGCGGTGGGTATGACCGTGGATCATATTCGTAACTTGATGTTTTTCGAACATGGCTAATACCGCATCCTCAGTAACATCTAGAATTTCTAACGCTTTGCCAGCTTGGCTTTGTTTTGATTTTTCTCGGGCGTTGCGGGCAATTTTCTTGCGATACCAAAGCGGCATAGCGAGCATTAATTTTGGCCACCACCAACCACGACTTTTTTTACGAAACTTTTGGTACTCAACATCTTGAGTACACATTTCATCACCGTGCAGGATAACTGTGGGCGTCCCGTATAGATCAATAACAACCTGCTCAGGTAATAAAGTCATACTCGCGCTTTTTGCATAGTCTTCGCGCATTATGAAATCGCGGTTGCCATGAATAAAAAACACCTCAGTACCACTTTTGCTTACTTGGCGTAAACGTGCGGCAACAATCTTTGAAAGCTCAGTTTGATAGTCATCACCGACCCATACTTCAAAAAAGTCACCCAAAATATACAGCGCATCAACGTCATCATTAATAATCTTACTATCAAGAAAATTAAAAAATGCCGCAGTAATGTCTGGGCGGTTTTCTGTTAAATGGAGATCGGCAATAAAATAACTTTGTTTCATGGTTACTCGCAAAAAAGCGGGCAATGGCCCGCTTAAAATGACTAAACGATTAAATTAGCTAACCGTTACTTTTTCGATGATTACATCTTCAAGAGGTACGTCTTGGTGGAAACCAGCGCTACCTGTAGCAACACCTTTAATTTTGTTAACCACGTCCATACCTTCAACAACTTCTGCAAACACGCAGTAGCCCCAGCCTTGTGATGTTTCACTGCTGAAGTTTAAGAAGTCGTTGTCGTTAACGTTAATGAAGAACTGCGCAGTCGCTGAATGTGGATCCGGCGTACGTGCCATTGCTAATGTACCTACTTTATTAGCAAGGCCATTATTTGCTTCATTTTCGATAGGGTTGTTCACTTCTTTTTGCACCATACCTGGCTCAAAACCACCGCCTTGTACCATGAAACCATCAATTACACGGTGGAAGATAGTACCGTTGTAAAAGCCAGAGTTTGCATACTCTAAGAAGTTTTTAACTGTGTTTGGTGCATCGCTTTCGTGCATCTTGATAGTGATGTCACCAAAGTTTGTGTGTAGTACAACCATGAGGTTTCCTATATCTGGTTTAATAATGGGGCTATTTTATAGTAGTTGCCTTGGATTAACAAAGTGCTTATTCAGTTGATAAAGCGCTAGAGCGGCGGCTTTGCAAGTGTTACCATAGAGAATCTCGAAACACCGTTAAGGACATTTTATAAATGGTACAAATTTACAACACACTTACGCGACAAAAAGAGCAGTTTAAACCCCTTGTTGATGGCAAAATCGACATGTACGTGTGTGGTATCACTATTTATGATTACTGTCACATCGGTCATGCTCGCACTTTTGTAGGTTTTGACGTGATTGTTCGTTACCTACGTCACATTGGCTACGATTTAAAATATGTACGTAACATCACCGATGTTGACGATAAAATCATTAAGCGTGCTAACGAAAATGGCGAGTCAATTAATGATTTAACGACTCGTATGACTAAAGCGATGCATGAAGATTTCGACAGCTTAAATATGCTGCGTCCTGATGTTGAGCCAACAGTGACAAACCATATGGATGAAATCATCGCTATGGTTGAGCGTTTAATTGCTAAAGGCCATGCCTATGTTGCTGCAGATGGTGATGTATTGTTTGATGTTTCTACATTTGAGCAATATGGTGCTTTGTCACAACAAGACCTAACTATGCTACAAGCAGGGTCACGTGTTGAAGTTGCTCAAGATAAGCAAGACCCACTTGATTTCGTGCTTTGGAAAAAAGCTAAGCCAGGTGAGCCTTCATGGTCATCTCCTTGGGGTGAGGGTCGTCCTGGTTGGCATATTGAATGCTCGGCAATGAGCTCTAAGCACTTAGGCGAACACTTTGATATTCATGGTGGAGGTTCAGATTTACAGTTCCCGCACCATGAAAACGAAATTGCTCAGTCATGCTGTGCAAATAACGGCAAGTACGTAAATACGTGGATCCACACAGGTATGGTTCAGGTTAATAAAGAGAAGATGTCTAAGTCATTAAACAACTTCTTTACCGTACGTGACGTATTAAAAGAGTACGATGCTGAGTCAGTTCGTTACTTCTTAATTTCAGGCCACTACCGTAGTCAGCTTAACTATTCACAAGAAAACCTTGAGCAAGCGCGCTCTTCTCTTGAGCGAATTTACACTGCACTGCGTGGCGTAGCACCAATTGAGTGTGATTTAGCCAGCAATGAATATGTGGCTAAATTCAGAAAAGCGATGGATGATGACTTTAACACACCAGAAGCGCTACCAGTGTTATTTGAATTAGCAAAAGAGCTAAATCGTGTGAAAGATAGCGATGCAGAGCAAGCAGGAAAACTTGCTTATGTATTGCGCAGTGTTGCAGAGGTACTAGGTGTGGCACAACAAGATCCAGAAGCCTTTTTACAAGGTGGTCAAGCTGATGACGAAGTTGCACACATCGAAGCGTTAATTGCAAAACGTAATGAAGCCCGTGCTAGCAAGGATTGGGCGGCTGCTGATGAAGCGCGCGATGCTCTTAATGCGCTTGGTGTTGTACTAGAAGATTCTGCTGGTAAAACAACATGGCGTAAAGCATAAGCCTCAATTGAGACATTACCCATCAAAAGGTTGCCAACGTGGCAACCTTTTTTGTTTTTAGATGGTATAGCTATTGACCTCAACTTTGCTTGAGGTTTTACATTGGCATCTCTTCGTATTAACAAGGACAGACTTTGAATATTATACTTGCCATGATCCCCGCCTTCTTATGGGGCACCACCTATGCAGTGACCAAATATGCCACACCTGATTGGCCGCCACTTTTATTAGGCGCATTGCGTGCTTTACCTGCAGGATTATTACTTTTATTGCTTAAGCCTAGTTTGCCGACTCGTTCGCAGTGGCCCAGTTTACTGACTTTAGGTGCTGTGAATATAGCGCTGTTTTTTGCCTTTATTTTTATTATGGCAGTCAACCTTCCAGCAGCAATTGCAGGTGTGGGAATGGTTTCAGTGCCTGTTGTCGCTTTATTATATGCATGGCTTGCTAAAGGGCAGCGCCCAGCAAAAGTTCAAGCATTCTGCGCTATGGCATTGGTCGTGCTTGCATGGCTATTATTTGATCCCGCTTATGTGGCATTGAATGTATTAGGAGTTGCGGCTTTATTTGGTGCCTTACTTACTATTGTAATTGGTAGTACCTTAGTACAAAGCTTGTCTGTGCATATACATTGGTGGGTCGTACTTACTTGGCAATTAATCATTGGAGGCAGCCTATTATTGCTTGCTGCTTTTATTGATGGAAGTGTGCTAAACCCAGAGCAATACCAAGTAGTATTTGAGCCTATTTCAGCGCTTCAATATACTGCGCTATTTTGGTTAATCGTTCCCAATACAGCCATTGCCTATACTCTGTATGTTTGGTTATTAGGGCGCATGAGTGTAGCTGAGTTTTCATTTGGCACCATTGCCAACCCAATAGCGGGAATAGTGTGTGCTGTTGTGCTCATAAACGAACAGTATCAAGACTGGCAATACCTACTGATGTTTTTGATGATCATATTTTCAGTGCTACCTCAGATGTTAAAGCTAAGATTGTTAAAGCAACAAACAAGCTAATAAAAAAGGGCTGCCAATTGGCAGCCCTTTTACTAAAGTAATTTTTCTTAGCTGTGATAATTTTCACAAGCTTCAAGCGTGTTTTCGATTAAGCTTGCCACTGTCATCGGGCCAACACCACCAGGTACTGGTGTAATGAAATGTGCTTTTTGTTCAGCAATATCGTATTCAACATCACCAACAAGCTTGCCAGATTCAAGACGGTTAATGCCCACATCGATTACGATAGCACCTTCTTTAATCCAATCACCCGGAATGAACTCAGGTTTACCAACCGCAACAACTAATAAATCAGCGCGGCGAACATGCGTTTCTAAATCTTGAGTAAACTTATGACATACCGTGGTTGTACAGCCAGCAAGTAATAGCTCAAGTGACATAGGGCGACCAACAATGTTAGACGCACCAACAACGACTGCATGCATACCTTTGTAGCGAACACCGGTAGAGTCGAGTAGGGTAATAATCCCCTTTGGAGTACATGGACGAAGTGCCGGCATACGCTGAGCTAAGCGACCAATGTTATAAGGGTGAAACCCATCAACATCTTTATGTGGTGTGATGCGCTCAAGAATTTTTTCAGCATCAAGACCTTGCGGTAAAGGCAATTGTACTAATATACCGTCTACTTCTTTGTCTTCGTTTAGTTGATCTATTAATGCAAGTAAGTCTTGCTCAGTCGTGTCGCCAGGTAAATCGTAAGACTTAGATATAAAGCCGACTTCTTCACATGCTTTACGTTTAGAACCAACATACACTTGGCTAGCCGGATCTTGACCAACTAACACAACTGCTAGTCCTGGAGCGCGTAATCCATTCGCTACACGCTCTGCAACTCGCTCTGCTACATTGCTGCGTACTTGTTTAGCTATTGCCTTACCATCGATGATGTTTGCCGTCATGGGTGACCTTTAATTGGGGTTAGTTAACTTGATACTGATACATCTAAATATGATTATCCAATGAAGGGGGCGTGGATACACAAATCATGTTTGTTTGATCATATTTATTTATATTGCGTATTTTCGCAGAAAAGCATCATAGCGCCAAGATGCAATCTTATATAAAGCGCTACTTTATAAAAAAGAGTTCAAATTTTAGCTTATATTTGCAATATTTAACCATTATGAACTAAAAGTGACCGATTGAATTATTTTCTTAAAAAAATGTTTGACCTAACTCGGTCAAATCACTATTATGCACCCCGTTGTTAACGAGGTAACTCGCAAACAATAGTAAGCATCGGCGATTAGCGCAGTTTGGTAGCGCACTTGGTTTGGGTCCAAGGGGTCGCAGGTTCAAATCCTGCATCGCCGAC
>NZ_JAATOU010000048.1:0-665 GCF_011806445.1 Pseudoalteromonas sp. HF66 | reverse complement strand
GGACGCAAAAAGCATGGCTTGCGCTCATTCTTCGCTTAATTATAGCCATGCATTTTACGCCTCTTAAACGGGTGTTAAGTGGCTCGGAGATCCAAAGTTTTGTTCACATTTATAAGAAGCCTTTTTTCACATGATTTACTTTTTGAATTAAGTGAAAACAAACTTTCTATCAGAACTTTTTCTTCCAACTTGTCTTTTGAAACTGAGCCTTACATTGCTATAGAAAGCACTAAAAAAGGTGAAATAGTAAAAGCTATTGGATCGGAAGCTAAATCTCTTTCTTCTCCGAATGTTCGGGTACTTAACCCCTTTAAACACAATAGGTCATTTGTTGCCGACTTTATGTGTGCTGAAAAGATATTGCAGCATGGTATGTACACATTGCATAAATCAATAATTAAACCTTCACCTCGCGTTATTGTGCATCAATTAGAAAAAACCGAAGGTGGACTGACAGATATAGAAGAAAGAGTCCTAAGAGAATTAGCTATTGGAGCTGGTGCTCGTGAAGTAGTTGTATATTTAGGATCCAAAATCAATACTAATGTTGAAGATTTTGATACAGTAAAGTCAAGAGTATCAGCCACTTAACAAGTTACTCAAAAGGACGCAAAATGCTTGGCTTGTGCTCCTTCGTCGCTAAGTTTAGCCAAGCTACATTTTGC
>NZ_JAATOU010000047.1:0-729 GCF_011806445.1 Pseudoalteromonas sp. HF66 | reverse complement strand
ATACACAGTGATAGTATTTAGTATTCGACAAACAGATTTGCCGCTTCCTTGCTAAAGCCATCGTCCACTCCTTGAACTGATAATTTAAAATGCATGGGCTGTAACTAAAGTTTAGACAAGATATATTCTGCCGCAAGATTGTGATAAGAAATTACAGTGACTGTCTACATAAAGGTAGGTATTAAAAAAGCGCCTTTGGGCGCTTTTTTCTGATTAGAGAATTTGATTCTCTTTCCAGGCTTGTTCTTTTGCCATGCGCTTTTTACGCTTGTCACATGGGTCGTCACAGTCGCAGGCTTTGTCTATACCAACTGCGCCTAAGCCACCGCAACTACTGGCCATTGATTTCTTTTGCACAATCATGCCGACAGCCATCGCTGCCACAATTAAAATAAGTAGACCAAATGTAAGAAGAAAAAGTGACATTGCTTTGCCCCTATCGTCAGCAATTAAATCGAGCCTAATTTATTAGGCTGCGTGTATTATATACCCAAACCACCTCAAGGTGCGAGTTTCAGTTGGAATTAAAAGCGATTTAGGCAAGGCATTGATTGCAAGCAATAGTGGTTCTATTGTTAAAATCAATAACGCAGTATAAATCGCTTTTAAACCAACCCTTTGGGCGCTTCACAGGCGCTTACTCTCATCGTTGTTACTTCTTAAAAGGGACTGCCATTGTTGCAAAGTAACGCCTTGATATTAAGCACCTGTGAAACGCTGAATTCTGCA